>JAHIPG010000335.1 GCA_018894775.1 Nanobdellota archaeon | reverse complement strand
CCTTTATTTTGCTTGTTTTCACATAAATGGTATAAATCAAATCCCATAAGTAAAATTATAAGACAGATTATCTTTTAAATATTGTTGTGAAAGAAAGCACAAAAAGAAATATACTAATTATACTTAATTATGGATAATTTATTACCACTCTAAAATAGAGACAAAACGAAAGTTTTATAAATCAATCCTGGAACTTTTGATAGCACTTTAAAGGTAAAAATGGAGAGGAATAACGCAAATAAGACATTGTATGTAGCTTTCCTAGCCATATTCTTCGGCTTTGGATTATTTCTTAATTCTTTTTCTCAAACGTTTGATATTCACAAGGAAAAACCTTTTTTTAGCAGTGAAGAGAGGTATTCCCCTTATGATAGGATACAGGAAGATGATTTAGTGCTTTTGTCAGATAAACTGATAATTAACTTTCCAAATCTACAATTAGCATATTATACAGATACAAACTCTATGGATCCCTTAATTGATAAGTATTCAACAGGAATTGAAATAATTCCAGAATCACAGGGTGATATTCATAGAGGAGATATAATAGCTTATGAATCAGGCAAAGAATTGATTGTACATAGAGTTATATCAATAGAGGAAGATGATTTGGGATGGTACGTTATTGTTAAAGGTGATAATTCAAAAGAGTGTGATCCAGAAAAAGTAAGATTTGAGCAGATAAGATACGTGCTTATAGGAGTATTATACTAAAGGAGGATCAAAAATGGAAGCAACATGCAAGTGCTGTGGCGCTATTTACGGTTTTGAATCACACATGCCAGAAGATTTAGAATGCTTTGGTTGTGAAGGCCACGATTTTGACGTAGAAGAATAAAGCAAATTTTTATATAGTTTTTTTGTCCAGTATAGTCTATGAAAAAATTGGTTGTATTATTAGTTTTTTTGTTACTAGTATTCTCAGTATCCGCTTCTGTTACACTAAGGCAAGGAGAGGTTTATGAGATGAGTGGGAAAGAGTTTATAATTGAGAGTATAAAGTCTGATATGATTAAGGTTAATGTTGATGGTATAAAAAATATCATTAATTTAAATGAAGAGAAAGAGGTTAATGGTATTGATATTTATGTTAGCGAAATATTCTATGTTGATGAAGCCGAAGAAAGGACTGTTGCGGTTAGTTTAACATTAGCTTTTTACTGTGGTGATGGCAACTGTGATGAAGGTGAGACTAAGGAAAACTGTTGTAATGATTGTGGTTGTGATGATGATTTTGTCTGTTCAGACAGTGTTTGTAAGTCTGAAGCCCAAGTAGCTCAGGAAGAAGCTGAGGCATCTGCTAAAAGTGCAGATAAGTGTGAAGATGATTCTGATTGTGATGATAATGATCCTGCTACAGAAGATGTTTGTTTGAGCAAACCAGGCCAGGGTAATTATTGCTTGAATATGCCTCCCCTATGCAAGACAGATATCGAGTGTGATGATGATGATTCTTGCACTGTGGATAGGTGTGTTGATAACGATTGTGTCAATGCTAAAGTTACAGATTATATTGATTGTTTGAAAAAATACAAAGGCTCAGAAGAAATTCTAAAAGAAACTTCTCAAGAAATCACAAAAGAAACATTGGAAGAAGAGGTTTCTGAAAAGGTTCAAAAACAGGCAGGATTTTTTTCTAAAATGATTAATTTGTTTCTTAATATTTTTAAGTAGAAACGGCAGACGCGTCCAGGAATGGAAGCATACTTAGATGCCAGCTACCCCAACCTTTCCTCGGCTCTGCAACCCCGAAAGCGCCGACCTTTACGATTAGGGCTGCTTCGTTCCCGACCTGACCCGGTTATCATAAAAATCAACCCAACAGGACAAAGCGTCAACGTACGGGCTGAGACCAACAACTAAAATATACATCTCTTCCCAGACTTCAACCCCACCGTAAAGCCGGTTTGCGGTTACAGAAGACGGCTATCCTTCCAGTCTAGTCTGCCGATATTGAACACTATTTTTTAGTTTTAAAACCTTTCGGAAAACTTTATAAAACTGGAAACAAGAGGTTAAGCCTATGGCAAAGAATCACTGGCGTAAGGATATTGATCTGGGCATAAAGGACCAGTTAGAAAGTCTGATTGAAGAGGTCCATAAGCATAGAATCAGTTATAAGCGTTCAAAGAATCCTTCTGCTGCTCAGCTTTGGTGTGCTCTTGCAGAGATGTCCAAACAGATGTTTGATTTAAACCTTAGAATTAAGTTATTAGAAAAAGTGTTGAAAGACAGCGGTGAAAAACCAACCCATATAAAAGAAGTTCCAAGTAAAAACGAAAGGGCAGATCTTATGAAGATTGCTTCTAATCCTCAAAAAAAGTAGAAATATCTTAGAATTGATAACAAAAAATTTATAAAGCCAATTTACACGATTTAATAATCATGAATACAAAACAAACAACTGCAGGAACATTAAAACAGGGCACTTCAGTTGTTTTTGATGGGATTGCCTGCACAGTAAAAAAGGTGGACAAGAGTAAAACCGGTAAACACGGTTCAGCAAAGTGTAGGATTGAAGCTATAGGTATGATAAATGGTGAAAAGATCATCAAAGTTATGCCTGCTTCAAACAATGTTGATGTACCTATCATCGAGAAGAAGACTGCACAGGTGCTTTCAATCAATGGCAATACAGCAAATGTTATGGATACCGAAACTTATGAAACATTTGACATCGAAATCCCTGATGAACTGACGGGACAGGTTATCGATGGTTGCCAGGTGCTTTACTGGATTATACTTGATAAGAAAATAGTAAAACAGGTTAAATAAGAATGGCAAAAATACCTGAAGCCCAGGCACGGTTATACAAAAACGTATTTGTTTGTAAGAAATGTAAGAGTAAGGTTAGGGCTCCGAATATTAAGATTCTTCAAGGCAAGATAAAGTGTAAGCGTTGTAATAGCAAGTCTTTCAGAGCTGTTAGGAAGAAATAAATAGTATAACGGCTCATTAAAAAAGAGGAAAATGAACTTTGATCTACTATTCGCAATTATTTTTTACGGATTAATCTATCTGTTCTATGTAAAGAATAAGAAAAAGTTTAAGGTGCAGGGTAAGATTTTCTTTCTTTATCCTACCCGTCTAGGGCTTAAGCTGATGGATAAGGTTGCTAAGGCTTTTCCAAGAACTTTAAGAATTTTAGCCTATGTTAGTATTGGCCTGGGGTTTTTGGGTATGGGTTACATATTTTATATTTTGATTCAAGGTACTTTGAATCTCCTTTTTGTTCCTAGTGCAGCACCAACTGTTGCTCCTGTATTACCTGGCATCAAAATTCCTGGTGCTCCTGTTTTATCTTTTTTCCATTGGATTATCGCAATATTTTTTGTGGCTACTGTTCACGAGTTTTCTCATGGCGTGTTTACAAGGCTTTACAAGATAAGAGTAAAAAGTTCTGGTTTTGCTTTTTTGGGTCCTATTCTTGCAGCTTTTGTTGAGCCCGATGAGAAGCAGATTGCCAAAGCTAAACCTAAAGAGCAATTGGCTATCTATTCAGCTGGACCGTTTTCAAATTTCATATTCGCAGTTTTATTCTTCCTTCTTTTTAGTTTTGCAACAGGACCATTAGAGGGTAACATGATTAATCCTGATGGGATTATTGTTAGCCAGTTGATGGAAGGCTATCCTGCAGAGGGTGTAGGTATGGAGGTTCCTTTTGTACTAAGAGGGATAAATGGCAAGGAAATTTTGGGTTTTGTCAATTTTTCTCATGCTATTGCTAAATTAGGTCCTGGGGAAGGAATTACATTAAATACCGACAAGGGAGATTTTGACATAGTCACTGTTGAAAACCCTGATAATGAGAGCCGAGGTTTTATTGGAATATCTGGTTTTGATCAGAAGACTAAAGTTAAGAAAGATTATGCTGGCGTTTATGGAACTAATATCTATAATGTATTGCATTGGATCAATCTTCTTGTTATATGGCTGTTCATTATTAATCTTGGTATTGGTCTGTTCAACCTATTGCCATTAGGCCCTGTGGATGGGGGCAGAATGTTTTTGACAGCATCACTATTTATCTTCAAGGATGCAAAAAAAGCCAAGAGATTCTGGAGTTTTGTAAGCATGTTTTGCTTATTGTTGATAATAATAAATATGTTGCCTTGGCTTACTAAGCTGGTAATGTTTCTGCTTAAGCCTTTTATTTTTTTGATTTCTTTGCTAATATGATATGTCTTGTGAGACTTCCATGCATGTAGAATTCTATATCTTTTATGAATTTTAGTTTTGATTTGAACTTTATTTTTCTGGGAAATACTGCTATCAAATATTTTCCTGGCTTTAGCAAGTCATAAGATTTTTGTAAGAATTTTTCATAAAGCTGTTTAGTTTCAAGGCTGGAATGTGAACCTTTGCCATAAGGCAAATCTGTTACTACAGCATCTGCTGTTTCTTTCAATTGTAATGCATCTTTTTGTGTTAATTTTGCTCTAAGTTTGAATGATTTGAGATTTAGCTTAGTCATTTCTAACATTTTTTTAGTTATGTCATTTCCTCTCAACTTACAGCCTACCAAACCTGCTTCTATCAATATTCCTCCTGTTCCGCAAAAAGGATCTAATAATGTTTGTCCTTTTTTTATTCTTGAAATGTTTACTAATGCTCTTGCTAATTTTGGTTGCATTGATGTTGGATGAAATCCTTTTCTTAGATGTGGTCTTCTGTCCATGAACTT
>JAHIPG010000334.1 GCA_018894775.1 Nanobdellota archaeon | reverse complement strand
TTCTCTTCTGCCTTGAAATATTCAGGTCTAGCATTGATTGGCATAGTAATTATCTTGGCTTGTGTATATTTAAAATTTTCTTAGTTTTTGTTAATTTTGGCTTTTATAATTAAACCCCATCCAAGGCTAGGAAATAGTTTTCCAAGAATTATAAATCTCCAACGATGGAATAATATGAAGTCTGTTGTCCAGGCAGTAGTAAAGAATCCATTTCTATGCAATAATTTTTTTAAGCTATTTATTGTAAAATATCTTATGTGGCCTGTTTCACTTTCTCCAGTTGGAGAAACAAGACCTATATCAATAAGTGGATTAATCCCAAGCATAAGTCGGATTCTTCTTGTAATTGCAGCAATGTTTGGAGTTGTAAGAACTACATGTCCTCCTGGTTTTAGAACTCTTTTTATTTCTTGTAAAACACTATCTGTATCAAATATGTGCTCGATTATTTCTCCTCCAAATACTGCATCAAATGTATTATCTGGAAAAGGAAATTTTTCTTCGATATCTTGTTCAATACATTTTATTCCTCTTTTATTACATATTTTTATTGCTGCCTTGGAAAGTTCTAATCCAGTGACATCATTATTTAGTTTTTTAATTTTTTCAGAAATATAACCATCATAACAGCCAATATCTAATACTTTTTTATTCCTTCCGGGTGTGGGACATAATTGTTTAATTGTTGATCCAGAATAGGTTATGCCAGATGATTGTTGAGAAGATGGCTGTGTTGGTGCGGTCTTCTCTTTTTTGTGCGATTTTCCATCCGAATCTTTTTTTATCTTCTGAAAATCCGCTTTCAGATTGGTTTCTTTGAAAGTAATCTTTCAGGTAATCTTTTGTGTTTTCTACAAAAGATTTTAACATTTGTTTCCATTTTTGTATTCCTTTAATTGTTGCATTTTTCTTTGGAATTAAGAAAAATTTTTCGATGCCTAATTCAGATAGTTCTTTAACGCATTTTTGTACGCTGTAGTATCTGTCCAGTCTTATGCTTTTGACTAATATTTTATTCTCTTTGAGTTGTTTTATTGCTTGGTAATATGCAGCTTTTTCTGAATGGTAGCTTGTTCCATAAGCTATATACATTCTTGTTTTTAGATCCATTAAAGTGAAAGTGTAAACGATTTTCATTTTTTTAGTGGAGATTTTTGCTTTTTCTTTTAGCTTTTGTGCATATGATGCGTAGTGTTCTTTTATGGTTAGTGAGTAACCTGTTCCATCTCCTGATGAATCTACGTTTTTGATATTTTTTTCTTTTAATAACAGCATATGCAGGTTGTTTATGGCCATTATTAGTTCTTGATCTGAATAAAGTCTTTCAATGGTTTTGTAACTAACATCTACATTTGTTAGTAAAGAAAAAAGCGTTAACATTGAACTCATTCCTCTGTTACTTTTTCCAACAATTGCTTTGATTAAAAGCAATTGAACTTTTTGTTTTAATGTAAGTTTTGAAGGTCTTCCTTGAGAGTTTTTAGGAATTATTTTTAATGTGCTGATTGCTTTTTCAATATATTGATCTAAGTTTTGTATTGCATATTTAATCCTGTTTGCAAGTGTTTGTTCATAAGTTTTCCAATCACGTTTTTTGAATTTTTGTTTTTCTTTTTGTTCTAATTTATACTCTTCAATTATTTCGTCTAATTTTTTTGTAATTTCCCTAACCTGTTTTGTAGTTAACATACCATTTAGTAAAGACCGAAAAGTATTTAAGGATATCTATCTATATCCTATACTATGAGAACAGTCCAAGTCAGAAAAGGAGACCTAACAATCAAAGATAAAGTCGAAGTAATCTACGAAAGAACAATAACACCCTTTGGAAACTCCGCAAAATTAGACGCACAAAAGAAATACATCGGAAGAAGAGCATATGTCATAGTCCTAAAGGACTAGACATTAATTATGTCCCACAGCCGTAGTTATAGTAACTTTTAAATAGCTCTTTTCTCTTTGTTAGGCTATGAGATGGGTGGAAAGCTCTAATTATAATTGGCGTTGTTTTAGTTTTATTGTTGTTAATAGCTGCTTATTTTATTGGAATGTTTTCTGGTTTGAATAAATATGTTGATAACACTCCTAATAGAGATTGTGTTTCTGATTCTGATTGTGTTATTGGGAGCGCTAGTTGCAAGCCTTGCTCTTGGGGAAGTGCTATAAATAAGAATTGGAAAGTTAGCTGTCCTTTTGGTAGGGTTGG
>JAHIPG010000333.1 GCA_018894775.1 Nanobdellota archaeon | reverse complement strand
GACGAAGGGTAAGAAGAAGGCTGAGAAAAAGAAGGAGAAACGCTGAGCACTTCTTTTTTTTTATTTGTTACTTCCACTTACGCTGAGGAGGCAAAATGAGAAAGAATATAAAAATGAGTATTATGGCTAAGAAGAAAGCGAAGAAGAAGGGTAAGAAAAAGAAGAAAAAATAAAGAAGTTTTTTTTTACTGTTCTGCTGCTATATCATAAATATAGCGGAGATTGCCGTGCGAACTTTTATAACCTCGCAGGGTGATATTTATTTGCAAATTGTGGTGAGTGGAAGTATGAGAGAAAAAACATCCAAAGAGTGTAGTACGAAATATCAAACGAGTGGTTCCGCCGTATCTATTATCGGCATAATTGTTTTGATAATAGGAACAGTTCTACTTGCATTTTCAGCTTTCCAATTTAATACTATTTTTGTCTCTGTTAGTGTGGCGGTTCTTACACTGGGGGTTATTATATTCATAGTAGGATACCGGGCATCTAGATGTGAGGAAATATCACAAAACATAATAGGAAAACTCAAATAGCAGAGAGGATAGTAGCGCTAACCAAAAAGGGCAAGAGGGGTGTTGAAGAGGCTTTTTTGCAAAGGGAAAGTTTAATCTAAATAAAAAGCCATATTTGGTGGGATGAAGTATAAAAAATTAGAAGGAAGGAGAGTTTTATGAAAGAAAAAAAACTTCATCCGATTGTGAGAGATTTTTTGATAAACAAGAAAAATTGCATCGCTGCAACGATTCATTGTGGTCATAGGTATGTCGGGTACGCAGACGCTTTTGGAATAAAAGACATTGGTGGCGAATATGAGTCTGAAATGATTGGATACGCAGTTGAAGTAAAAAAATGGAGAGCGCCGTTTGGGAAGAACATTGGTCAAGCTTTGGGTTATTCGTTGTTCAGTCATCGATGTTATTTAGCTGTTCCAAATGATGACCTTTTTGAGGAAGAAGATAAAGAAATGGCTAATCGTTTAGGGATTGGGCTAATTCAAATAGATGTCAAAAAGAAGTCGTGTGAAGAAATATTAACCGCGAAACACCAACAACCAATAGAGGCACTGTTTTTATCTGCAGCAGAGGAGCTTGGTTATAGTAAGTGCTCAATTTGTAAAGAGTTTTTTAAAAGCGAGGATAGTGACTGGTCTAAAAAACCCCCTTCCAACGCCCTAAAACAAGATCGGCATCATTACGTCAGAATAGAGAAAGAGGTTTTTTATACAAAATCGAAGGGGAGACGGCCTGTTTATATTTGCAAAAGTTGTCTTAAGAATTTAGAATATGATAAATAATTTTGGGTAAAAAGCAAATGGTGGGATGAGGTATGAGGCCTTTAGAAGAAAATAAAGAAGAGGGTATTCGGGTAACTGCTGAGTATGATAGATTATTTGACACAGATATCGAAGGAATAATTAATTTATTGAAAGAAGAGGTAAAGAGTTATTTGGAAGAAACAGGACATACTGCAAAATATAAGAGAATTTTATTTGATATTCACTCAATTCACACAGAACAAAGTATTTGGATGGAACTATTCATCGGCTTTATTGGTGGTTTAATGGCACATGCGGCGGGAAAAATTCTCGATAAAGTTTTTGAAAGAATTAAGAGGAAAAAACAAGCGATTTGGGTAAGAAAAGAACGCATTCGCCACATCAAAGTTAAAAGAATACAGAGGTTTGATGGAGTAGTTACTGAAGTTGGAGAAGAAATAGAAATTTATGCTAAAGGATAATGATAGAGACTGCCCCGACACTCTGCCCAGTTGCACGGGCTACCATGGCTCCAGGCTGTCCAGTGTGGAGTGTGCAGGATGAGAAGGCTCTGCAAGCATAGCAGCAGTAAAAAACAAATCTTAATTTATCAGAAGGCTATTATGGTATGTGAGTGCAATGAAGCAGCCAGAAGATTATACTAATGTTGTTTCTGTAATCAACATGAAGGGAGGCGTAGGAAAAACCACCCTAATTGTGAATGTAGCATGGGTTCTCTCTGAGTTGAAACATAAAAAAATCCTTCTTGTTGATCTCGATCCCCAATTCAATGCAACTCAGTATATGATGGTCTACGCAGAATTCAAAGATCACATTGAAAAAAAGCTTACAATAGTAGATGCGTTCTATCATCCACGTCCGTCGTTTGGGCCTGGACCGAGTAAGAAAAAG
>JAHIPG010000332.1 GCA_018894775.1 Nanobdellota archaeon | reverse complement strand
ATCATCAACAGGTAAATCTTTAACTTCATTGTTTTCAAAGTATAACACATTATATTTATTAGTTTCTAAAAAAGAAATAGGTCAGGAATAATATGTCTCAAAGAACATCACTTCAAAAGGGTAAAAAAAGTTTAAATAAAATATAACATGCAGTATTAATATGGATAGTGAAATTGTAGAACTAATTAAAAACTATTTAAGAGAAGGATACTCAGAGAATCAAATAAAAGAGGCTTTGCAAAAAAAAGGAATGGATGAAAAAAGTATAAATAAAATAATAAAAAGTTCAAAACCTCAACAAGAGGATAAGAAGATTAACAAAACCACTTTCTTGATTGTAGGAGTTATTCTTCTTATTTTAGTATCAACAGTTTATGTTTTTTACATAAATAAGCCAAGAACATCTCAGGATTATATCCAAAAAGGTGCATCATATTTCAATGAAAGGGACCATGATAAAGCCTTGGAGAATTTTAACAAAGCTAAGGAGTTAGACCCTGATAACTACTTAATTTATGTTTGGTTAAGTAGTATAAGTTTTGAAAAAGACGATTATAATGGGGCGCTTCAATTACTTGACAAAGCTTCTGAATTGAATCCTAATAATCCTGTTATACATCAATCAAGGGGATGGACATATCTCAGATTAGAATATTATGATAAAGCTTTAGAAGAATTCAAAAGGGCTTTGGAATTGAACCCTAATCACGAAACCAGACAGTCCATATATTTCGGTGCAGGGGAGATTTACTTAGAGTACCTATATGATCAAAGCTAATAGAAATTTTATTATCCTTTATGGCAAATATCATAACCAAGTTTATGAATGCAATACAAGGATCTATTTTTAGACCATTGTAAATAGAAACTGTATTTTTCACTTGTCTTAGAGCAAATTTGTTATAAAAAATACTGCTTCATCCATAAAAAGAGAAAAATCTGTAAGGTTTATAAATGTAATCGTTGATTTTGATCGTAATGGAAATAACACAACAATCCATGATTTACTTCAAAGTGGATTGAGCAAAAAAATGTTATTAGCAACCACCTCCATCACCTGCATCAGCAGATACATCGGCTAAACCAGGTGCCGTATCCGCACAAGCACCACAATCACCACAATCACCACAAGCACCACAATCACCACCATCACCACTAGCATGAGAAGCATGAACAGCATGAACAGCATGCGATGCATGGACATTGTGATGTACATGCGTTCCAGTTGCAGTTTCACCACCAAATGATACAGTTACAGTATTAGTATGATCTGCTGCAGAATCCTTCGCTGCCAAAACCCCTCCAACCACAGCTGCAGATACAAAAGAACCTAAAGATAATAGAGACTGTTTAGAAATTTTGCCCTCTTCACTCAACAAAAAACTTTTGATTTTCTTCTTTACCTTAGGAAACATAATATGCCCTCTCTTTTTAACCAAGATAAATAAAGTTTAAACAACTATTTATAGTTTTTGGAAATTATTCAATCCAAGTAAAAAATATTTTTCTGAAATTCTCATCAAAAATAAGCTTTTCAAATATATAATCAAACTGGCCTTTGAGAATTTTGCATCTTCTATCTGGGAGTTTTGTGATGATATTATTCGTTTCTGAATAAGCACAGACAGGACATAGCCCACAATAAGGCTTATACGCACAGGTTTCACAAACAGGGTTGTCATTTATAGATGTCTCGACTATACTTTTTGTTTCGTTAGATGAAAGTATTTCTGTATATTTATCATCTACAGTACCTACCTTAAATATGTCAAACTGCCTGCCCTCATCACAAGTATATATATCACCATTGTAATCATATGCTAATTGAGCTATGCACGCACCGCAAGGGCTTTGTAGATCTGCGAAGTTAGAACCTTTTTTTTTCAAAATCTTCCTCAGGATAATTACTGTAGAATTTTCTTTGAGGAGCGTATTCTTATTGATTTCAACTATATAATCGAGGGATTTTTTCCAGAATGATAAGAATTCTTCAGCAGTCAAGCCGATCTCTTTCCAGTTGTCTTTTGCATAGCCGAGCTTATTTAGAGCTTTAACCCATATCGTATCTAATCCTAAGTTGACATACTCATTAACAATCTCCTTATGATATGACAGAGAATGTTTTGTGATTAACAAGAGTGCGTTGATGCGATAGTTTTTTTCTTTTATTTTTCTTATCCAATTGGCAGTTTCATCATGCCCTTGCCTATTTTTATCATGTACAATTTTACAGCCGTCTATTGATGTACATAACCCTATTCTTTCTTTCATTAAAAAATCAGCCATCTCATCATTAAGCGATATCAGATTACTAACTAGGCTAAACCTGAGATCT
>JAHIPG010000331.1 GCA_018894775.1 Nanobdellota archaeon | reverse complement strand
GAAGGATAGAGAGAATATTCATAATAAAGGTTTGGATAAGGGAATAAAAAGTTTGTATGAAGTGAATAAGCGGCTTATCAAGTATAATGTTGTTGATTCAATTTTTGTGATGGAGGGTAATGGTCCAATTAAGGGGGATGTGAAAGAAGGAAATGCTATTTTTGGAGGTCGTGATGCTGAGTGTGTTGATTCTTTTGCCTCAACTCTTATAGATATTGATGAGGTTCCAGGTTATCTTGAAACTCTGAAAGATTATGTATTAGAAGGGGATGATTTAGGTATTAGGCTTAAGGGTCCTAATTTGTTGAGTGATAAGTATTATACTGGTAAGCCTAGTCTTGGTTTTTTAGGTGTTTTTGCTACTATGCTTGATGATATCATTTTTGCTTTAGGAAAAAATATTAATTTTGTTTTTAGAGGAGGGAGGCCTAAGAAGAATAATATCAATATTGGTGTTAATGTTCCAGGTTTGGATCATTTTGTTTCTGGAAATCCTCCTAGTAGGAGAGATATTAGGAAGGTTTTAGGTGTTGGTTTAGAAAAAGCTATTTCGGATATTAACTATCATAATGAGTTAGCTAGGGAGGATTATGATGAAACCTAAGATTATTCTGCTTTGTGGTGCTACAGGTACTGGTAAATCTACTGTTGCTCTTGAGCTTGCTCATAAGTTGGAGATTAAGCAGATTGTGGATATTGATATTATTAGAGAGGTTCTTCGTGGCGAAAGGGATGAAAAATACGAGCCTTATCTTTTTACTTCATCATATAAAGCCTGGAAGATTAAAGGGGATAATAGTGATAGTGGTGTTATTGATAGTTTTTTGAAGTATTGTAAGTCTGTTGAAAGTTCTGTGAAAAAAGTTATTGATAGAGTTTATGTTCTTGGTAAGGACACTATTATTGAGGGGGTTCATCTTGTGCCTTCATCTTTTAAGGAGTATACCAACAGGGAGGAGATTTATCCTTTTATGATTAATTATGAAGATCCTTCCAAACATCTTAGTAATTTTTATGCAAGGAAATGCGAATTTAATGGTAAGGATGTTGATAGGTTTATTGAGAATTTTGATAAGATTATGTTAATTCAGGATTATCTTGTTAAAGATGCTCAAAGCAATGGCTGGGAGCAGGTTGTAAATGATAACCTTGATCTAGTTATTCAGAAGGTTATAGGAAATATACAATGAAGATTGATATGCACGTCCATTCGATGTATTCGCATGATTCTAGAATGAAACCTGAAGAGGCTATTAATAGAGGTATTGAGTTAGGTCTTGATGGTATTTGTTTTACTGAACACCATAGTTATCTTAATTCTGGGCTTATTGAGGGTATTGATTCTAAAAATATTAAGGTGTTTAGAGGTGCTGAAATCGCAACCGATATTGGGCATATTTTGGTTTATGGTGTTGAGGATGACAGTTGGAATTTTTGGGAGGGTATTGAAGGTAGTTTTATGGAGGCTCAAAAAGTGATTGATGCTGTCAATGGTATTGGGGGTGTTTGTATTTTGGCTCATCCTTTCAGGAAAGACCCTAATGTTGATTCAATTTCAAAGCTGAATGGTTTAGTTGCTTTAGAGGTTTTCAATGGCAAGAACTCTGAAGAAGAGATTGAAAAAACAAAGGAGTTATATAAAAAAATGGGTCTTAATTTTATTGGAGGAAGTGATGCCCATAGGAAAGAGTTTATTGGTAATTGTTACACTGTCTTTGAAAATAATATTGGTAGTATGGAGAAACTTGTTAAAGAACTGAAAGAAGGTTATTATTATGGAAGAATTTGTTAAGAAAGGTATTTATGTAATCTTGTATGATGTTTTAGATGGTTCAATAAATTATGTCATTCTTAAAAGGAAGGAGGGTTGGATTGGTTGGGAAATTCTTAAAGGGGGTATTAAGGATAATGAAGACATTAATGATACTGCTAAGAGAGAAACTTTAGAAGAAGTTAGTCTGACCGTTGATGTTGTCAAGAGTACTGAACAGAGTATATTTTTTTCTGAGAAGGATGGGAAGAGGATCCGTCATGAGATGATTGGCACTTTTTTTGCTAAAGTCCTTAATCATAATCTTATTTTGAGTGATGAGCATTCCGAATTTCGTTTTGTTAATTTAGATGAAGCCTTGGAGATGCTTTCTTTTGATGATGTTAAGACTCTTTTGGTTAAAGTTGATAAGGAGATTAGAAAATATGAAGGTTTATGAGATTGGAGGTGTGGATAATTCAGGTAAAACTACCCAGATTAAGAAGTTGGAAGAGTATTTACCTGAGTTTGCCCTAGTTTTTATACACTAGGTTTGAGAATTTTTTTATCCACTGCTTTTATGATCTTTTCTTGGTCTGTTGTTAACATAACG
>JAHIPG010000330.1 GCA_018894775.1 Nanobdellota archaeon | reverse complement strand
TAAGATTGACGAAATATCTAATCAGAGAGAAATTTTGGAACAAAATCTTGATAAGATTAAAGAGCCAGACAATTTTTTCTTGGATTATTTGATAGAGAAGAAGGTTGAGATAAAAGAAAAGATATCAGCAGAATATCCAGGAATACTTGATAAGAGCGATAGCAATCTTAATATTACTTACCCTGCAGATATAGAAATTAATACTGCAAATCTCCAAACTTTGATTAAGGATACTGCTAAAGAGATAAATTCTAAGCTTATGATGAGGTATAATGATAGTAGTTTAAATGGAGTTGCGAATACTTCTAGAGACAGTCTTGAGTTGAAACACATAGCTAAACTTATCAAAGTGATAGAGATTTATGAACTAAAGTTAATATCTGCTAAGAAAGTTGGTGGTACAGATATTGCTTTGAAGAATAATATCAAAAAATTAAAATCTGAGGAAGAGACTATTTGGAAAAGTAATCTGGGTGCTGAAGAAAAAAAATTATTCGAAGAGTATCTTGAAAACAATTCAGATGTTCTTAGTAAGTCAAGACTTTTTTCAGAGTATGTTGTGTATAAGCACAAGGCTGATGATTATTTGGAGAAGTTTGGCGATAAGAATAGGTACTGGTCTGATTCTATCTTTGCGGAAATTAGGAGAGAGATGCAGGAAGGTTATAAGGATTTAGACGCTTTTTTAGATGATGATAATAAAAATTTGGTACAGGATTCTTTAAATGATTACCTTAAATCAGAAGGTTTAGAGGCTAAAGTTGCTGATATGAAGAATCCTTCTAATCTGAAGTTCAATTTACTTTGGTGTCTTTTGGGTAATGCTTTATTATTCCCGATTATAAGGAATTTCATGGTCAAAAAATATGTTGATGATGATCCGAATGGTGAAGATTATTTTGGTTCATTTACGGCAGCTGTAGGAAGTTGGGGTGTAGGTTGTGCTATCACAGATGGGTTGCACCCTCTGGCTTATTGGGTTAGGATGGCATCCCCTTTAGTTATACAACCTGTAAGGAAACTTTTGAAGGGTAAAGATGGCTATTAGTGAAAAATTCAGAGGAATGAGTAAGGTTTCAAAGAGCTGCTTAGCTGGAGCTGCGTTTTATACAGCTAGCTTAGCTTTACCTATCTATGCTAATCAGGAAGTTGAGAAAAAGATTGTTGAGCCTATTACTATTCATCATTTGATGACTGCTGAACAGACTAAGAATCTTTACGAAGAGAAGTTTTTAGAATATTCTGCTGATAAATTCTTAGAAAAACAGGAGGCCAGGAATCTTCATGCTATCACTAAAAAAGGGGATGCTCTTGAGGATATAGAAAAAAAAGAGGGTAAGAACAATCATAGAGATATGAAATGGGTATTAGATAGGAAGGTATCAACCCTTGAAACAGATATTAAATATTTCAAAAATCCTACAAAGGATTTAGATTCTCATATAGTCAGTATTAAGGAAAATATTGAGATAATAGATAAACTTGCTAAGGAAGAATATACAAACCAAAAAATATTTGATACCCATAAGGAAAGGATTACTGCAATAAAATCCGATTTAGACAATCTTATACAGACTTATTACCCTGGTCTGATTAAAGGTTCAGAGTCAGATTATGCTAACCTTAATTTTAATGCAGATTCTTATCTTGTGGCAGACTTAGATGATTGGATCTATGGGATTATCCAAGAAGGCAGTAAGATATTTGAGGTAGTCTATGATAGTAAGGAGGTCAGTCAGTTCTATCATCAGGACCTTAGGATACAGGATTTAATATCTTTAAGAGAACTTCTGAAAGTAAAAAGAAAATCTCCTTCAATGTATAATATTAAAACTTATAGCAAGAAGAAAGCTGAAGCTGTTGATATCCTGGCCAATCTTAAATCTAAGAAAGCTGAGCTTGATAATCAGTACCAATCGGATCTTAGTTCTATGAATGTTAAACTTTCTAAGATGAAGTCAGATCTTTTATTCTATCAGAGTGATTTTGAGTATGAAGAGTTCTTTGAATCTTCTCCTGTCAATGGTTTAGAAGATTATGTTGAAGTCCTGGATGCACAGGATGAATATCTTGAAAAATATGGTAATGCTAATAAGTACTGGACTAACTCGATGTTCCTTGAGCTTGTTAAATTTAAGGAGACAGGTCTTAACAAATACTCTTTGGATATAGATGATGCAAGGGAAGAACTTGAAGAGTTTTTTAAAAAGAAAGGTCTTGAGCTTAAGGTTACGGATTCTTTAAACCCTTCTAGTCCTAAACTTCCTTTGCCTCTTGCGTGGTTAGGAGGTATTATATTTGTTGCATTAAGGAATTTTTTGATTTCAAGATTTGTTACAAGAAGGGAGATGGATTTAGGGGATGGTTTAGAGATAGCTTTAATACCAAGCATTCTAGGGCCCCTATTATTTTTCGGGCTTCATGAACTTGTTTATCCTGCTTACATGCTAGGATCCCCTTTCTTAGGTGAACCTATCAGAAAAGCGTTCAAATTATCTGAAGAACTATGAAAATGTACAATAAATGGAAAGGAATGAATAAGAAAGCAAAGATTTGCTTAGCTGGAACTGCAATTTATACAGCTGCAACTTTAGCTCTTCCTGCTTATGCAACAATATCCGCTAGGGAAGAATACCAATCTAAAGAGGAAGTCCAGATTGCCCGACTAGCAGATATCAAAACTACTGCTGAAGCAGATTCTATATTCAATCAGAAACTTGCGGAATATTCATCTGACCAGATCTTAACTATTGATGAGCTTGGTAATATTGCTAAAATTAAATCTGCTAAAGTCAAGATATTAGATGATCAAAAATCTCCTTTGAAAGTGATGTACGATCAAAATATGGGTGCAGAAGTCCAGCTTATTGATAATAAAATAAAGAAATTAGAGTCTAATCTAAGAAATGACAATAATATCAATGTTCTTGCAGAGACTAAAACAAGGCTTGAGGAAGAGGTATTTGTACATTACTCTGCATTGATAAATGATGGGAACGGGAATATAACTTATTCTGGTGAAACCTTACTTGAGTCAGAGCTTAATCCTCTATTCAAGGATATTGTTGTAAATGCAGATAATTTATTGAAGCAGTACTATAAGGATACCCGGCTTAGTGTCTTGTTGAATAAAGAACAATTTACACTTAATAATCTTGTAAGTGTATATAATCTTATCAAAGATAAGAAAATAATACCTGATGAGTCTAGAAAGAAAAGTTTGTCTGATGGGATTGTTTCTCTTCAGAAAAAGAAAGAAATTATAGAAAATTCTGAACACAGTAAAGAGCTTAAAAGTAAAATTCAAGTTTTAGATAATTTGATAGACTCTGAGCAGAACTTTGTTGAGAATTATGAAACTTACGCAAAGCATAAAGAAAATATGAAGGAGTTTGAAGAGAGCCATGGTAATTTTAATAATGAATTCTTTATTTCTATAGCCAAGAATGATATGTTGGAAAATAAGCTAAAAGGTTATACTTTCATGACTACTTTACATAATCATGCTAAACAATATGACCATATTGAAAATTCTGCTAAATCAACATTAGAGGAATTTGTTAAGCAATCTGGTTATGATGTTTCAATTGAAGATATTGCTAATCCTGCTAAGACTAGAATCCCTTGGGGTTTCGGATTGGTTTTAGGTATTTTATTGCCAATTATAAGGAACCTTGCTGTCAGGAAGTATATTGCTGGTAAAGAATCTAATGGAGTGCATTATTGCATTACAGGTTGCGCAGGAGGATTCAATGCAGGTCTAGGTGTTTTACTGTTAGATGGTCTGCATCCTTTGGTTTTTCCTGCAAGAATGCTTACCCCTTTATTTTTCCAACCTCTTTTCAAGGCAATGAAGGTTGATATGTGTGAAGAAATAAGGAAGTTTGATTAAAAATGTACAATAAATGGAAGAAAATGAACAAGAAAGCGAAACTTAGTCTAGCTGGTGTTGTGCTTTATACTACTACCTCCTTGGCTTTGCCTGTTTATGTGCTTGCTAAGCAGGACAATGCTGAGGAACTTCCACTAATTAATCTAGAACAGGTAACTAGTGTATCCCAAGCAGAAAATCTTTACAAGGAAAAGATTGCTGAGTATTCTTCAGATAAAGAACTTAGCAGTCAAGAGATAAGAAACTTGCATAGTATTGTTACTAAAGAGTCTCAGTTGATGAAGACTACAGATATTTCTATGACAGATTATCTTTCTGTAAAGAACAAGACTGAAAGGATAAATACTGAAAGACAGGAATTGGAGAAAGAGTTAGCAAGCTTCTCAGAACCTAATGACCTTTTGAGGAATTACATAATGGAAAGAAGAAAGAAGATAGAAACTGATTGGGGGAAAGAATCACCTGGCATTCTGAAGAAGGATAATTTTGAATATAATGTTACATACTCTACAGATGATAAGATTGTCAATGAAGAGATTAATAATTTTATCAGGGAAACGGTTATTGAACTCAACATAAGGCTTAGTGCAGACTATAATGATAAGTCTTTAAGTGATTTTGGTAAGAATGATAGCTTTTCCTTCAAGAGCGTTCTCAAAATCCTTGCTATCATGAAGAGTTATGAAGAAAAGCTTGAGAAGTTTAATGAAGGTGCTGTTAGGATTGCTGAGATTGACAAGAGGATTGAAGAGTTGAAAAAGGCAGAGTACTCAGCATGGGCTGGGGCTATGACTAGTGAGCAGAAGGAAGATGTCGAAACTTTAATAGGTGTTGATTCAAGTCTCTCTGGAAGGGCCAGGTTGTTTTATGATTATATCCTTTTTGAAGATAAAGCTAAGGACTTTGCTGAGAATATTGTTGATAGGAGCAAATACTGGTCTTATTCACTAGTTAGGATGTCTGAGGAGGAGGATAGTGAAGATTATAAGGAAGCTTATAAGTTTGTAAATGAAAATAGTAAGGCTTCTATTGAATCAGCTATTAATGAATATCTAAAATCAGAAGGTTTAGAATCTAAAGTTGCTGAGTTGAAAGATCCAACCAATATTAAGTTTGGCGCTTTGATAACTTTAGCTTTAGCTATAGGTGCTCCAATCCTAAGAAATATCCTTATCAAGACTTATGTTGGTCCAAGGGATGAAGAGGAGTATTTGATGAGCATGGGTGCAGGGTTTTGCAATGGTTTATTTGGTATGTTAATCATTGATGGGTTAGCTCCTTGGGTATATCCTGCAAGGATGATGTCACCTCTAGTATTGCAGCCTTTGAGGAAATGGTTAGAATGAAAAGATGAGTGTGATGATTAGAAGATGAAAATTTATGATAAGTGGAAGGAGCTGAAGGCAAGCACGAAGTTTGGTTTAGCCTACACTGTAGTATATGCTGCTACTTTAGCTGCTCCTATAGTTGCTATTGCTGAGCCGGAAATATATAAGGAGAAGACAGAAGTAAATCATTCTTTGAATCTTGAGACTATAATAACTTCAGAACAGGCAGAAAATCTTTATAAGGAAAAGTTAAAAGAGTATTCTTCAGATAATCTTTTCCAAGTTGAAGAAGTTGAGAATCTGTATAAAATAAAGAAGAGAGAAGGTTTTTTACTGAAGGAAGAGGGGGAAAATTTCCAATATACGTACAATGTCAATACTGATACTTCAAAAATTGATTCTGAAATTAGGAACTCTGAGAATAAATTAAAGGAGGAAACAAAAGTTTCAGTTTTTGATCCTATAAGAAAAAAGGTAGAGGATAAGATAATAACTTATTATCCAGGGATTAATTCTAAAGATAGTAAATGGAATGTAACTTATTCTGCAGAATCTAATTTGCATCCTGAACTTAGTTCTGTCTTTAAGGATTTAGTTATTGAAGCAGATGCTCTTATGAAAAAATACAATGGTGGAAGTAAATTAGGCTTACTTCTGAATAAAGAATCCTATCAACTACAGGATATTTTGGCATTTTATACAATTATTGAAAAACAGGATTATTTTGATGGAGTTGAAAAAGAAGGTTTGAGTGCTAAGCTTATCAAACTTCGTGAAGCTAAGATGGGAATACTTGATTCTAGAGAGAATCGTGATTTATTTAATAAGATTGAAGAGGTAAGTTTTGATTTAAAATCAAATTCAGATAAGTTAGAGAATTTTGAGAAATATTTCAGTTATAGGAATTTGATATCTCGGTTTGAAAAAGAAGTTGGTAATTTTAACAATGATTGGATGCACTCTTTTATAAAGTCTACTCAGATTGAGGGTTTTGGTTTGGAACCTAGTGCTAAGGATCGTTTTAATGCTTTAGAGCTGAAAGAGAAGGAGTTTGACCAAATACAGGAAGAAGCTATTTCAGAGTTGCAACAATATCTTAATTTGATAATCTTTGATAACCAGTTGGCTTTTAATCTTCCTGCAGTTGAAGATATTGGTAATCCTGCTGCTAAGAAGTTTCCTTGGTGGTTAGGCAGTTGGGTTATAGGTTGTGGTGCACCTATACTTCGTAATCTTTTAATCAAAGGTTATACTCGTGGCAGTAATGTTAATGATGAGGCAGAGTATGTTGGTTCGGCTATGGCTGGATTTGGTAATGGGCTTGCAGGTCTGTTTTTCATAGATGGGTTAGCTCCTTGGGTTTTCCCTGCAAGAATGCTTTCACCTTTGATTTTGCAACCTGCATTTAAGCTTATGAAATGGGATCCTGCTAGGGGTTTTTCGAAGGGATGGTAGATGGGATTATATAAGAAATGGAAGGAGTTGAAGCCTAGTGTTAAGGTTGGTCTAGTTGGCAGTGTTATCTACACTGCTACAGCTTTAGGAATTCCTGCTTATGCTGCAGTTGAAGAATCTGTTAAAGAGGAACAGGTTGTTCAGCCAGTCAACGTAGAAAATATCACAACACTTGAACAGGTTGATTCATTGTACAAAGAAAAACTTACTGAATATTCTTCTGATAAGATTTTGAATCTTGCAGAGATTGATAATCTTCGTGAGATAAGTTTGAAGACTAAAAATTTGTTGGATGAACAAAAGAATTCTCTTATGAGGGATTATGGTAAAAGTGGTGGAGATGAAGTTGATAAGCTTGATGCTCAGATTGCTGATTATCAGAAACGTCTTAATAGTGGAAGCCAGGTTACTGTTCTTGTTGATACTAGAAAAAAACTTGATGAACAGGTTTTAGTTTATTATCCTGCTCTTATCAATAAAAGTAAAGGTAATGTGACTTATGAGGCAGATGATAATATACCTAGTAGAATAGGCACTATTATGCAGGAACTTTCTAAAGAAGCTGATAAGATATTGCAAGAATGTTTTGATGATAAGACTTTAGCACCTTTGGCTCAAAGTACGTATTTCAATATAAATGATATCCTTATTTTATATCATGCTATCCACGGTAAGGATATCTCTTTTGGCTGGGAGAAAGAGAAAGAACTTAAAACTAAAATTGAAGAGCTAGAGAATAAGAAGTCAGAACTCACTGCTAAAAATGATAATATTGTAGTTGTTAAAGGGGATTTGGACTCTCTTGATGCTAGAATTGAATCAAATTCACAGTTGAATGGGTTCTTTAAAAGATATTACAAGCATAAGGAGAATGTTGAGAACTTTGAGGCTAAATTTGGTAATTTTAATAATATGCTGGCTGGAGGGCTTCTCCACGAGGAGTGGCTGGACTCAAAAGGGATAGAGAAGGAAGGATATGATTCAAATCTTGATCAAACTGCAAGGGATTTTATGGAAGAGTCTAAAGTCATAGTTTCTGGTCTGGAAGCACAGTTCAAAACTGATAATATAGAAGTTGATGTTGAAGGTTTTGCTAATCCTGCATCAAAGAGATTTCCTTTCTGGTTAGGATCATTATTATTTGGTTTTGGCATCCCAATCTTTCGTAACATTGCTGTAAAATGTTATATAAAGGGTAAGGGAGCAACAGATGATGAATACTTTATTTCTGGATGTGCAGGAGCATTTAATGGTCTTTTAGGTATTGGTGTTGATGGGTTACATCCTTTAGTATACCCAGCTAGAATGCTTTCACCTTTAGTATTGCAACCGATTTTTAAAATCATGAAAAAAGATCCGTGTAAGGCTGTAGTGGATGAATTATACTAATGGGAATATATAAAAGATTCAGAGGAATGAGTAAAAAAGCGAAGATTAGTTTAGGTGGAACTGTTTTGTACGCAACAACTAGTTTGGCATTGCCTGTCTATGCTGTTGTTCAAGAACCTGTACAAGAAGTTGTCCAACCAGTTAATCTGGAGAATATTGTTACTATTGATCAGGCTGAATCCTTATACAAGGAAAAGATTGCTGAGTATTCTGCTGATAAAATAATAAATATTGATGAATTGAATAATCTTTACAAGGTAAGCTCAAAGCTTAAGGAATTGTTGCCTAGGAAGAGTAATGAATTGATAACAGAGTATAGTGAGAAAGGGGTTGAGCTTGAAAAAGTTGACTCTGAGATTAAGAAGTATAATCAACAGTTGGAATCAAATAAGAAATTGAGACTGCTTGCTGATGTTAGGGAGAGACTTGATAAGGAAGTATTGATTTATTATCCTGCTCTTATCGATAAATCTAGAGGAAATGTTGTATATGGTGCTGGAGATAATCTTACAGGTGGTTTGAATACTGTGCTGAAAGATATCATCAGCAAGGCAAATAATATTTTGAAGGAAGCGTTTAATGACAATTCTTTGGAGCGTATTTTGAAGTATAAATATTATGATATGAATGATATCCTTGTTATATATAATATTATTCAAGGCAGGGATACAAGCCTTGATCTTGAGAAAGAAAAGAAGATACTTTTGGAGATTTCCGGTCTTGAGAAACAGAAAGCCGAGATTCTTGCGCAGAACCAAGAGGTTTTGGTCATAAAAGAAGGTATGGAAAATATAGAAAATCTTATTGATCAGAATTCAAAACAGAACCATCTTTATAAGAGATATTTCGAACAGAAAGATTTCATTAAGAATTGGGAAGGACAGTTTGGTAATTTCAATAAAGAATGGGCTGTAGGGCTAATCAAAGAGATTGTTATGCAAGATAAGGGTCTCAAAGGAGGGGATTTAGATGACCATATGAGGGAAATACGCAGAAATAATATGGAGGTTATCTCTAATCTGGAATCTAACATCAGGAATTATGGTTTTGATGTTGAAGTTGAAGATATCAGTAATCCTGCAGCAAAAAGAATTCCTTGGTGGTTAGGGACGATAGCTTTAGGTTTTGGAATTCCTATTGTGCGTAATTTGATTGTTAAAAAATATGTTAAGAGTAAGAAAGCAAATGACGGTGAATATTTTGCTGCAGGATTTGTAGGAACAGCTAATGGTGTAGTGGGTCTTGCTTTTGATGGATTTCATCCTTTAGTCTTGCCAGTTAGACTACTTTCACCTTTGATATTACAGCCTGCTTTCAAACTTTTTAAGATAGATCCCTGTAAGTCGTTTGTAGAATCATGAAAATATACAATAAATGGAAGAACTTGAAGCCTGATGTTAAGGTTGGCCTATTTAGTACTGCTATCTATATGGCTACGGCT
>JAHIPG010000329.1 GCA_018894775.1 Nanobdellota archaeon | reverse complement strand
TGGTTCATAGCTCTTTGACTCCATGCGCTTGCTATAACCGCATCTAAGATTTGAGGTACAAATGAGCCTTCAATGTAATGGAAAAGGATTTTTGAATATACCCTATTCTTTTCTAGTTCTAAATCTGCATTTTCAAACTTTCCTGATTCTATGCAATCAAAGAAAAATGCTCTTGATTCTACTAATGAATCTAATTGCATTTTTTTAGAAGTCCATTCATAATAAGCTTCTGAATATTTCTTAGAAGTTTCAGGATTTTGTTTTTCCCAAAATTCTTTTCGAAGTTTTTCTACTTCTTTACCTTCATCATTAATTTTTTTATGTAGCTTTGAGTTTTCCATAAAATCTACGTGGTCAAATTCATGTCTAAGTGTACTGATTGGTTCTTCAGATTTTTTGAACCCTTCTTTTAATTTAGGAAGAAGATCATTAAAGAAAGTGCTTGCTTTTTCAGAATTTTCAATTATAAATTCCTTATATTGGTCATATGTTGTTCCAGTAGCATCAAAATTTTTTTTGAAACCTTCTAAATGTTCTTCATCTTTAAATGCTTCAGTTTCAAATTTATCAAATAATCCTTTTGGTTCTGTTAAACTTTGAATAATCCAATCTTCATGTGTAAATACCTTTCTAGAGTTATCATAATAATTATTAATAAACATTAATTTTGAATAATCTTCTTCAGAAAGCTCATGAAATAGGGGGGATAGTATGTTTAGGCATATGGTTCCTAGATCTTCTGAATAATGTGCTGTTCCAGAAGTCTGTTCATGACTAG
The DNA here is from genome assembly GCA_018894775.1 of Nanobdellota archaeon. Classification (GTDB taxonomy): domain Archaea; phylum Nanobdellota; class Nanobdellia; order SCGC-AAA011-G17; family VGLX01; genus JAHIPG01. The sequence goes on along the minus strand of JAHIPG010000329.1, from coordinate 2,110 downwards.
AATAAGTTGTTAAGACTTGGTATTTTTCAGGTATAGAAAGACCTAATTTTTCTCTTTCATCTATGGTCTTTTTTAGATCTGATTCTACTTCTGGAATCAGGTCTTCAAGATGCATGTATGCGAATATTTTTTGATCTTTCATTTTTACCTCATTTATTTCAATACTTAATGTTAAGAACTAGTATATAAACCTTTTGTTTTGTGACTACTCATTAGTAGTAATAACACCTATATTTCAGCACTATAGAACCCTAAATTCAGCCTCTAGAGAGCTTCCTGGTGGCATCCAACACAGCTTTTCTTATCATTCTCTCACAACTTCAGATTTGAACCATTTTTCCTGGAATTCTACAAGAGCCATTATCTGGTCATCAGAATATTCTTTTCCTTTAGGCACGACAATTAATTTATCATCCTCATCATCTGATCTGTGAATAACAGCTATGCATTTTCCTTCAAATTCTTTTACTGGTTCTTCAACTCCAAGGACATAAGCATCTAGGTCTTTTCCGTCTGGTGCTATCACTCCTTTTATGTATCCGTAGTTTACAGGGTATATGTCACCATATTTTGGATGCTTGCTCCCTATAGGCCTGTCTATCGTAACTTTCACCTTTTTACCAATGTATCTTGTTGCGTAATCCATATACTTCAATTAAAGGTGTAAAGTTTAAAAAATTTCTGGAAGAATCAAACATTAATTCCGGAATATCTCCAATAAATCAACAAAATTTCGGAAAACTTCCAAAAAACACGTTAGATCTTATGAAATAAGCGTAATTTAGCCGTTATTACTATGGAAACCCTATTTAAATCAGAGTCCTAAAGGGATATAATCAAGATAGAAACATTTATATAGGTGTTACTACTGATAAATAGTAATAAAATCAATTGGACAAAATCATAAAAAAGCAAAAATGAAGAAGCCAAATATTAAGGAGAAGCTTAAAAAGCTAGGTAAGAAAGCAGTATTAAATTGTCTTATTTCATTATACAATGCCAAGGCAAACCAGCATAGTAAAAAATCATCAAAGTATAGGAAAACAGCACAAGGATATAAGAGTAAATTAGAAGAAATAACAGGATATAAAGAGGCAACAAGGAAAGAACCAAAGAACTCAAACCTAGAATCTACAGTAAATAATGGTTATCATGCTTCTATGGAAGAATTCTATCAAAAATGTGAATCTGAAAATAATATTTCAACCAGTGAAATAGGAAAAATACTTGCAGGAGATTATAGAGAAAATGGAAAAAGAACATGGTACTGGAAAGACAGAATAAAAAAAGTAAAAGAATATCTTAAAAACAATCAAGGAATATCAGAATTGACTCAAAAACAAATCTTTAGCATTTTAAACAAAAATAAATATTTTATGAGAAAAAAGAAAACAGAGCTAATCTCGCTCAAAAACGTTCTCTTCAAAAATGAAAGAATAAAAAAAGAAATAAACTATCACTTGCAAAACACCTTTTACCCCAAGCAAGAAACACAATCCCCTAAAATGATCAAAAAAGAATATCCTACTCGGATAAAAGATATTCTTAAAAAGACATTATACGATAAAGAAGAAGCAACAAATCCTTCTGGTTCTTTAGAGAATACTTTAGAAAGAGAAACAGTAAAATATGATGGTAAACTTGTTACACTACCTTCCAAAGGGAATCTAACAGTGGTGGGAAAAATCGAAGGAAATCTATACCTGTTTAATCATATCATAAAAAAATTTGAAGAAGAATATAAGAATAATAAAAAAACCTACCTGCTTTTACTAGGAAACTACTTAGACTATAGCTACGTAGCAAATGTAGAAAGTGACGGGATAACCGATGATTCTATAACTATACTGAATAAATTAATAAAATTAAATAAAAAATATGGGGACAACATTATAAGTTTAACAGGAGAAAAGGAACTATTACATTATCTAAGAGATGCTAGCGAAGGTCATGCATGGCAAAAAAGTAGTGTACGTGAATACAAAGAAGAATTTATCGAAAAGAAGGAAAAAGAACTCAAAGAGCATGCAAAATATTTAGAAAGACAACCAATAGCTGCACTGATACCTAAAAAATTTTTATTTGTTGCATCAGGACCCTTCAAAGAGAT
>JAHIPG010000328.1 GCA_018894775.1 Nanobdellota archaeon | reverse complement strand
ATGATTTGAAGAATTATAGCCTTTTTTATAAAGCAAAGCAAGCATAAGCTCTTTAATAATTTCATAATAAGCTTCAACCTTAAAAGCCGCAAACCTATTCTCTATTTTCCTGTCCCAGAACTCAAGCCTGAGCATGGCTGTTTTTATCAATTCTTTTGCTCTTTCTTCGTCAGGCGTTACCTTTACAACAATCTTTTGCCTTTTGCACTCGTCCCAACTCATATTTTCGCGCATGCGCAATTGCGTGTTTTTGTTGTTAATATCACGACTTTGACAATTAGATTGACTATTTTTTAAATTATGCATTTATAAGCCCCCAGCCCTTCAAATTTGAGTAGTTCTAAATTTTATCCATTGCCCCTAACTTTACTATTCCTAATAAGTCAAATAAAGCCCAGAAAATGCATTATAGAAAGGTTTTTATACTAGTATTGCCCCTAATACCTTATGTCTCATTTAGAAAAAAAGATTATCAAAGGGCATACCTATTATTATATTATAAAGAAGAAGTGGGATAAGAAAAAAAAGAATTCGGTTAAAGTTTCTCAAATATGTCTGGGGAGTGCTGAATCAATTGAAGGGAGGATAATTAATCCTAAACCAAAAAAGGCTCACGCAAGATGGTTTGGAGATGTTTTTAGTGTCTATAGCACTATGGTGGAGCTTGGAATAGACAAACTGATCGATGATTTGCCTTTTTCCAAAAAAGAATCAAAGATATTACAACTTTCAATTATCAATCGTGCCGCTCATCCAACATCAAAAAATAAAATGTCTTCATGGTTTGAAAAGACAAGCCTCTTTAAGATATACTCCTTATCTAAAAAAGAACTGGAGAGTTTTAATTATACAAGGTTAATGAAAAAAGTTAGTGACAATGATATTGAGAAGGTTCTTGCAACCTTACTGCAAACACTTCGGAAGTTAGGGGTGGATACTAAGGATATAATTCTTGACAATACTAACTATACTACACGTTTACAAAAAAATGTGAGACTAAATTTACCACAATTAGGAAAATCCAAAGATGGTAAAACCGGCTGCTTACAAATAAATATTCACATGATTGTTACAAAAGATGGAAAAATGCCCCTTTATTATAGTCCGTATCAAGGAAATATAAATGATCCGACTTTCTTTAAGATGAATCGAGAAAAATTACTTAAACTTGGTGAAGAATTTAAAACAAATAATAAAAAGGTAACAATTAGTATTGATGCAGGTCATAATTCAGAAGATAATGTTAAAGCAGTAGATTCCAAATATAATTTTATTGGGACTCTTAGACCATCAATGTGTAAGGATCTTATAGAGAAACCCTCTTCAGAGTTTACCAAAACCATCAAACTGCACGATGGTGAATGTATTCGGATATATTCAGAAAAAAGAAAAGTCTATGGAAAAGAGTATACTTTGGTTGTTTCTCAATTTTCTGCAACACAACGAAAGTCTGCTTATACTTTAGACGATAACACCGACCGTATAATACATAACATAAAATTATTTGAACAGGACCTTAATGCAACATTCAAAGCAGAGGAAGAAGGATTGAAAAAAAGAAAAACGAAGTTTCATGATATCAATAAAATTAAGAGCCATGTAACTGAGCTTATTAAAAAGAAGAAATATGTTAAAGAAATTCTAACACCAACTATCAGAATAGCTAATAATCGTATTTCAATCGAACTTAAAATAAATCAACGCCGTCAAGAAGAAATAAAAGATCAATTAGGTCGCGCTATTCGTTTTACGAATAGAGATGACTTTTCTCCTGAAGAAATTGTCGAATATTACCGAGGACAATACATGGTTGAACACCAATTTAGGGATCTGAAAAGCCCTTACCTCACTTCCATCATGCCAATGTACCACCATACAGATGAAACCATTAAAACATTCATTTTTACAAATTACATGGCTCTCTTAATACTTACTTACATGGAAAGGAAAATTAAAACAAAATTGAAACTTTCTATAATAAAGGATACCATGCTTGAGGAATTAAGGGATATGACGGAAATCATGTTGGTTTTTGATAATAAAATTACTTCAATAATTAGTGAGAAAGATAAACAAATTCAGGAAGAAATGTATAACTTGTTTAACCTGGAGAAATACTATCAATTACCAATCTAAGAAGTTGGGGCAAGGATTTAATTTTTGAATTTGGGGGTTATAGGGCTTCTGGAGAGCAAATACGGGGATTCCGCAAAAACCAATGTCAAAGTCGTGTAATATGCGTTTGCCATCAAATTCCGGAAGATTTTCAGCTATATTGAAAAATCCCGCAGACTCGGCGGAAATT
>JAHIPG010000327.1 GCA_018894775.1 Nanobdellota archaeon | reverse complement strand
TTAAGCTTGAAAATTATGAACAAGCAATCTCATTTTTTGATGAATGTTCTAAGTTTCGTGTGGCTGATAACAATTTTGTAGATGAGGCTATGCTGAAAATTGCAGAATCCCATCTCAAACTTAATAATTACTACAAAGCGCTGTTTAGAGCAAAGGATGTTTTAGATATTTGTCCAGAGAACCAGCAGAAAGCAAAAAATATCGCTAGAACTGCCATAAGCCACATTCGGTTTATTGAGAAAAGTACATGTAAAGAGGTAAATAAAATTTTATATTCTTATATGAACGGCAATTATGAGAAAGTATTGAAAAAACTAAATGCTGATAATACTCAATCTAAACTCTTTTTAGCTAAATCTCATGCTTCGCTTAATCATTATGAAAAAGCAAAGTCCCTTTATGAGAGTATCATCACAGAAAGTGATAAGGATTCCTCTCAGCTTGCAGAATCTGAGTTTGCACAGCTTAATCGCAAATTTTTCTTATATGCTTATACCCATTTTTTTGATTCCAAGTATGAAGAATCTATAAAAGAGTTTGAGTTTTTGAAAAGCAATATTACACCTAAAGAAGAAGTTGCTGAAAAACTAAGTTTTCTTTTAATGTATGCGTACGATGCTGTTGAAAAGAAAGATGAAGCCATTAGTGAAGCAAATTATTTTTTAAAGAATTTTTCGGATACTGAGTATGTAAAATATGTTAATGATTTTTTAAAAGAGAAAAAAATAAAAAAATAAAATATATTGTTATAATACTGTAAAGCATCCGCCAGGGATTGTGTATTGTTTGATAGTATAGTCCCAAGCTCTTCCACAGTATTTGCCTTCCCAACTCTGAGGTGCTCTGTAGTCAGCCCATGTTACTCTGTCTGGTCTACATTTGTTTCCGCCACAGTTTTCGTCAAGTTCTACCTGAGCGACTCTTGGTCCGCCTTCTGCTCTATAGATAGCTAGCCTTCTTTTAGCACCTTCTGATCCTACTTCTATTGTGAAGTATACTTTTTTTCCGTTTCTGACTATAGGGTTATCCATCTTTACTATGCTCGGATCATTAGAAGCGTATACTTTTGAAGGAACTACTTCGTATGCTTCTCTAGCTTCTTTTTTTGCTATAAGCTGACCTGTGAACTGTTCGAAGTTAAGACCTACTATGGCTACTATCATCAATACTGAAAGTATCATTAATGTAGTTCTTTTATCAAAAGCCATTTTCATATCCTCCATATTTTTATCTCAAAGACTTTAATCTGACTCTGACTAATTATTTCTGTGTGATAACTCCTATATAAACCTTTCGTTATTTAACTACCTAATAGTAGTAACAATAGAAAAGTTTATATATTAGTTCTTAACTAAAATAAGCTAAGGTCCCCGAAAAAATGAAATATAAACTTTTGGATAAATTAGATGATTATATAGAAAAAGATATTGAAGAGAGAGGTTCATGGAATATATTAAAGAAGTTGGGTCTTTCTCTATTCTGTATAACAGGATACGTAGCTTGTGGAGCAGGGATCATATCAGAGAATCCTTATATCCAAGGGAACCTGAACGATTCATTCCTAATTGGAGCATATTATTTTAGTCTTAGAGCGGGACCGATAAAAAGATCTCATGCAGCACTTGCAACATTCTGCCTTGCTACGTTATCAGAATTTGGACAATATGTAGGTGTTTTCAACGGCACATTTGACCCTAAAGACATTGCAGCATACGCAGTAGGTGTTGGAGTAGCATTAGGCATTGATCATTTGATTGAAAAGAAGAAAGATAATTTAGAATCAATCGTAGAGAAACCAAAATGATCGAATTTGAAGAATTAATCAAATATTATGTAGATAAGTACAAGCCTAAGATAGAAGATAGCTTTGAGATTGATCTAAAAGATATTCCATTAACAACTATCAGAGATAAAAAGGAAATCCCTATGAGTGTATCAACAGAAGATGATAAATCCACTCTTAAAGCAAATCTACAGCATCTTGAGAAGATAGAGAAGCATTTAGGAAAAAAGCATACTATTGCCAAAATACCTCATTTTACAGTCCATGAACTAGCACACACATTAATGTACAGGATCCTTCAAAAAAATATTACAGAGGCTAAAAAGACAGGTCCCCATTCAAAGGTTGCTGTTATGAAAATGAGGCTTATAAGGGAACAGATGCTTTATAACAGGTCGTTCAGAGAAGGTTTTGCAGAATAT
>JAHIPG010000326.1 GCA_018894775.1 Nanobdellota archaeon | reverse complement strand
TAATTTTAATTCCTTCTATCGGTACGGTTAAATCAAGGCCATATTTTAAAAGTATTTCATAAAGAACATCCTCTTCTTTTCTATCGGCTTTAATATTATCAACAGCTTTCAGTAGGTCTTGCTGAACATTATCAAAATCAGGATCCCATGTTGCGATATTTGAAGAATCTAGCTTAAAAACTTTGAATCCCAAATCTAATTTCTTGTCCTTAAATAAAGTTTCGTCTTTTTCTTTTTCGATATTTTTTATTACTCTGCGAATACGTTCTTTGCCAATGTCTGCGATGGTTTTATACCCTGATTTATACTCTTCTGACTCTTTATCACACGGTTCGGGAAGCTGAACCATAATAAATTTAAAACTTCCATTATCTTCAATATTTTTACTAATAACCGCATGCGCAGTACTTGATACGCCAGAAAAGAAATCAAGAACAATTCCCTTATTTCCTGACATACAAGAAAACAAAAATTTCAGAAGCCCTGTCGGCTTCACAGTATAAAACACGTTATCTCTGCCTTCATTAATCTGAAATAATTTTTTTAACTCGTATTTTGCTTCTGTGTTAGGAAATCTTTCTATTAACGATGGCGGTTTAACAGTCCCCCCAGAATCATTCTCATAATATTTCTTATAAACCTGCCATTCCCCATTACGCTTTTGTTTAAAAATAATCCTTTTTTCATCAAACTCCCGATCAAAACGCTCTTTACCAACAAGCCACTGAGTTTCTAGTATAGATCCATCTGGCATTTTTAGGGGATAAACAAGAGTCTTTCTTTCCTCTAAATTAGACTTGAGCGGTCGAGTATAATATTTGCCTCTTTCTTTTTCAAATTCATCTTGTTCAGTAAATTTTTCTTTTTCTTCTTCTGGCCGATCGATAGAAATCTCAGAAACTGTTTCAGCATTTTTAGCATAAACTATAATATATTCATGCATGTCAACATACCCTTTGGTATGCTTCCCGCCCGTATATTTCTTTTTCCAAACAAGAACACTAATAAAATTATCCTCCCCAAATATTTCATTACATATTCTTTTAAGATTTTCTTGTTCATTATCATCAATGCTAATAAAAATTAAGCCGTCCTGTGTTAATAAATTTCTTGCTAATTTTAGCCTAGGGTACATCATATTCAGCCAATCAGTATGATATCGGCCACTTGTTTCAGAATTTGTGGACAACGTCTTACCAGCACCATCAACTTGACCAGTTAATTCTTTATAATTTTTGATATTATCTCTAAAATCATCTTTATATACAAAGTCTTTGCCTGTGTTATACGGGGGATCTATATAAATCATTTTAATCTCTTTATGATAAGATTTTTGAAGTAGCTTCAGGACTTCAAGATTGTCCCCTTCAATAAAAAGATTCTCTGTAGCATCCCAGTTTATGCTCTCTTCCTTACATGGTCTAAGCGTTCCTGTTGAAGGAGTTTGAGCAAGACGACGTGCTTGCGTCTTACCATGCCAGGTGAATCGATAACGCTCTTCTTTATCATCCACATACTCACCTAAAGTGTTTTTTAGCACATCAAAATCAACACCATCTTCTGTGAACACATCAGGAAATAGTTGCTTCAATTTATCAATATTGTCGGTCACAATATCCTTACTTTTTCCATCAAGTTTTTCCATGTTTTAACTCCTCATATTTACTAAACCAATAACTTCTTCCATAAGCTCTAACAATTCATTTTGTTCATTGCCATTTTCGTCAATGTACTTATCTCTTGATAAAATTTTATCTGCCGTCATCATAGGCCACTTATTTTTTAAAATATTCTTTCCGGCAATTTTTTTAACATCATCAAAATCACCAATTTCTTGAACATTATCCACTACTGATGGACATAAATAGTTCTCTACCTCGCGTTTTCTGGTATAGAAGATGTTAACTCCTTCTCTTTGCAATCTTCTACTATGCTTATCACCTGGATGGTCTTCTGGTTTCTTTCTGTCAGAATCTACAAAACACAAATAAGGCTTATTTAATTTTTTAAGTATCCCAAGGTTGACCCAATATTTCAGTTGGCTGCATCCCCCTGCAATTAGGGGTACGATTCCGAAATCATCTAAATTCCCGATTATCTTATTCGCCCCTTTTAATGCCATTGCAAGATGCTTAATAAACATAACATCATCAGGCCCTTCAACCATTATAATCGCTTTGGCCGTAGCGCCTTCTTCGTATGGCAAAACTCCCAAGGAATCTGCTATAAGCTTGTAAACTTGCTCGCTGGGTTCTTCAATTTTGCACTGGAGTTCCTCTTTTTCACAATGTAAAAAGCGCACACTATCTAATGGGAGTAACGATGCCAACCCTGGAACATGTGTTGTCAATAAGACTTGCGATTTTCCGCTATGAGATATCTCTAATAAAGCATTAATTATCATTTCTTGATTACTTGGATGCTGGGATGTTTCTGGTTCTTCCAATGCAAAGATAACATCCGAGACATGTTTTTCTTCACGTAACCTTTCTGCTTCAGCTCTAAAAAAATTTAACAAAATAAGCCGTCTAACCCCACTACCTCTTTTGTTTATTGGGATATTCTTCTTTGAACTTAAGTCCAGCTTAAAAATTCCATTCCATTTGGGCTCTTCCTTAAACTTTGGAGAAAGCTCCTCCGCCAATTCCTTATTCATTTCGGTTAGCTTTGCGATTGTCCGATTAGCAACTTCAAGTGCTTGTTTTTGAACTT
>JAHIPG010000325.1 GCA_018894775.1 Nanobdellota archaeon | reverse complement strand
GTTTGGATTGGCTTTGTAGAAAGTTCCAAGTTTTGATTCAAAATCAGCTTTAAGTTTAAAACTATCTTCTCAATACCATAGCGTTCATATAAGTAATTTCGTTTGATATTACTTAACTTTCTACAGAGCCGTTTGGATTAAAAAACAAATTTTTATAAACAGTATTTGCTCAAGTTAATTGTCTATGGAAGCGAAGAAACTTAACAGGCAACAGTTGCAGATATTATACAGTTTAGGTAGAACTACACTTAATTTTTGGTATATTGTTCGAAAGGTTAATGGAACTCTAAAAGACCTTCAAAACAATCTCAAAGAATTGGAGACAAAAGGTCTTATTGGTTTTGATGGTAAGAATTTTTCTCTTAAAAAAGAGCTTCCTCAGAGACCTGATTTTGATAAATTGGTTGAATCTTTCAGGAAGTATGCTGATATGAGGCCTCCGCCAAAATCAGATTTCTTTCAGGATCCTTTGGTGACAGAAGATTTGTTTAATCGTGTAAAACTTTTGTATAATAGAGGGGATTTAGAAGGGAGGGATATTTTTATTTTGGGTGATGATGACCTTTTCAGCATCGCTTTGTTCATGACTGGTTTACCCAATAAGATCGTTGTTGTAGAAATCGATACAAGAGTAACTGATGTTATCAAAAAGATTGCTAAGAAAAATAATTTTAATATAGAGGTGTTGGAATATAATTGTGCTGATCCTTTGCCATCAAGTTTTAAGGGTAAATATGATGTTTTTGTGATGGATCCTGTGGAGACTGAGAAGGGTTTTGCTGCTTTCTTGTCTAGAGGTGTGGAAGCTTTGCGGCATCCCGGAGCAGTCTATTTTGGTTTGACAGAAATTGATTGTCCATCAATATTGTGGCATAAGTTCCAGAGAGATATAAACAAGATGAATCTTATTACAACCGATATGCTCCCAAAATTTAATTTTTATGATGAACAGATAGAGGGTTTGTCAAAGGAACAGTTCATGAAGCATCAGAGTTATTATGATACTATGAAGCTTTTTAGAAAATCACCTTTCAATTTGAGTTATCCTGATATTAACTGGTATCACAGCACTTTTATCAGGCTTGAGACTGTTGGCAAGCCTAAGCCATTGATAAAAAAGAATATAAAGTTTGATGACTCATTCTACGTAAACGATTATGTCATGACCACAGATTAGAAAATGAATAAATGGATTAAAGCCTTATTGTATGCAGATTTTTTTGCAGTGTTCTCTTCAGGTGCAATTTAAACATTTGAAGAAAGGTAAGCTTACGCAAGGGGTGGTATGTGGGAAGGTATGAATATGATAGGAACTGCAATTGCTGCCTTTACTGGTGAGGTTATAGTATATTTTTTTAGGTTCTCATCTCTTTTTATCTTTAGGGTTATGCTTAATAATTTTAGTGTAGTGGTTGCTGTATCTTTGATTAAGAAGTCTTAGCTGCTGTTATTACAGTTATCTTTCCGTCAAATTCTATTCCAGGATTATCTATCTTATCTTTGTATTTTTCATATATCTGTTTCCAGTCAATTGCCATATTATGATCAATTTCACAGAATTTTGATTCATCTTTTAAAAATTCTTTCAAATCGTTATCACTTATTTTTTCTTGTTTTGTATCATAGAAACTTATTGTTATGTCTTTAAATCCTACTCCTTTCAATGTTTCTTTTAATTCTTCTTTTGAGAAATATTTGTAGAAGAATTTTTGATGTATTTCAAAACCAATTTTTTGTGATTCGTTTTCTGCATCTTCTGGTGTAGCTTCTGCTATTAGTAATCTTCCTTTGGGTTTTAGCAGTCTTTTAATTTCTGTGAATACCTTTTCTAGTTGTTCTTGTGTTTTTGCCAAATCACATACGCCTAGAAATGTGGTTATTATATCAAATGATTCATTTTGAAATTCGTTTTTGAAGAAGTTTTTTACTTGTAGTTCGCATTTGTCTTGTAATTCTTTTATGTTTTGCTTTGCATCTTTTATGTGTTCTTTTATGTTGTCTATCCCTATAACTTTTCCTTGTTGTAGTCTTTTGGCGAATGCTATTGCGAAGAATGCATCTCCTGTAGCAATATCCAATATATTTCCTTGTGTTATTCCAAAGTCTGAGGCTATATTATCCCTCACTCCTCCAAGGTGTTTGTATCTCTCGTAGTTTTTGTCATGCATAATTTGAGAATGCTATTTTGGCTATAAAAAGTTAACTTTATTTCAATGCAGAAAATTAGCCTGATTTACCACCCTATTTAAGGTACAAAAAAGTGAATTCATCATATAAAAACCTTTCTTTTTTTCGAAAATAAAATGGCAATACAGGCTCTGTACTGCCCGAATTTGAAGGAATTTTGGGCAGAAAGGCTTATATACTTCAAGGTAAGTTTAATATTAAATACGCATAAAATTCTGGATATTTTTCACCAGAAATTTGAGAAGGAAATAGACCGGAAAATGGCAGATTCAAAAGGATATAAAGCAGCAAATATTACGGTTTTGAAGAACCTTGAAGCAGTTCGAAAAAGGCCTTCAATGTACATCGGTGATACTTCAGTTAGAGGTCTACATCACCTTGTGGAGGAGGTTGTTGACAATAGTATTGATGAGGCTTTAGCTGGATTCTGTACTGATATTAAAGTAATTTTACATAAGGATGGTTCTGTTACAGTGGAAGATAATGGTAGGGGTATTCCTGTGGACATGCACCCTACAGAGAAAAGACCTGCTGTAGAAGTTGTGATGACTGTATTGCATGCAGGTGGAAAGTTTGGTAAAGGTGTTTACCAGGTTTCTGGAGGATTGCATGGTGTGGGTGTTTCTGTAGTTAATGCCTTATCAGAGTGGGTAGAAGTAGAAATTAAGAGGGATGGTAAGATACATACTCAAAGATATGAAAGAGGTATTCCTAAATCACAATTACAGGTTAAAGGTAATACAGAAGATACAGGTACAATAATCACTTTCAAGCCTGATAAAGAAATTTTTGAAACACTAACATTCATTTTTGATACAATAATCAAAAGATTAAGGGAGTTAGCTTTCTTGAATAAAGGGCTTAAGATTGTAGCTTTGGATGAGAATACTAATGAGGAAAAAGTTTTTCAGTATGAAGGTGGGATCAGAAGCTTTGTTGAGCATATCAATAAGAACAAGACAGCTATTCATTCAAAGGTTATATATGTTAACAAAGAATCTGGACATATACAGACAGAGATAGCTATACAGTATAATGATGGTTTTTTGGAAAATGTTTTTTCATTCTGTAATAATGTTAATACTATTGAAGGAGGTACTCATGTCAGTGGTTTTTCTACCGCTCTTACCAGGGCTATCAATGATTATATCAAGAAGAATAAGCTTGCTGATACGAGGCTTACAGGCCATGACGTAAAGGAGGGTCTTACAGCTGTTATTTCTGTGAAAGTGCCAGAACCTCAGTTTGAAGGCCAGACTAAGACAAAGCTTGGTAACTCAAATATTAAAGGTATTGTCGATTCTGTATTTTATGATTATCTTGCAACTTTCTTTGAGGAGAATCCTAGTGTAGCAAAGGCGATTGTCAATAAATCTATAGTTTCAGCTAAGGCAAGAGAAGCTGCAAGGAAAGCTAGAGATTTGACAAGAAGGAAGTCAGCATTAGAATCAACTTCATTGCCAGGTAAGCTTGCTGATTGTCAGGAAAAGGATCCTGCTTTATCAGAAATTTTCATTGTGGAAGGAGATTCTGCGGGGGGATGTTTTTCTGGAGATACAAAAGTTGCTTTGACAGATGGAAGAAATTTAAGTTTTAAAGAATTAGTTAAAGAATATAAAAAAGGGAAGAAAAATTATGGTTATACTGTCTTGGCAGATGGCAATATTGGTATTGAGGAAATCAAATATCCGAGAGTTACAAAAAGAAATGTTGAAGTTATTAAAGTTATATTAGATAATGATGAAGAAATTATTTGTACTCCTGATCATAGATTTATGCTGAGAGAGGGGATATTCAGAAAAGCAAGCGAACTTCTTAATGAAGATTCTTTGATGCCTTTACGGAGAAAATTATCTGAAAAGAATTATAATCATAAGATAAAGAAAATTGTTAAACTGAATGAGGGGATGGATGTTTATGATATAGAAGTTCCTAATACCCATAACTTTGCCTTAGCTTCTGGAATTTTTGTACATAATAGTTCAAAACAGGGAAGAGATAGGAAGACTCAGGCTATATTGCCTTTGAGAGGAAAGATATTGAATGTTGAGAAAGCCAGGCTTGATAAGATTTTCAAGAATAATGAGATTACTATGATGATGTCTGCTCTTGGTACAGGTATTGGTGAAGAGTGTGACCCAGATAAAGTAAGATATCATAAAATAATTATCATGAGCGATGCTGATGTTGACGGTCATCATATCACATGTTTAGCTTTGACATTCTTCTATCGTTATATGAAACCTTTGATAGAGAAAGGTTATGTTTACATCGCAGTACAGCCCTTATACCGTGTTAAGAAGAATAAGAAAGTTCATTATGTTAAAAATGATGAAGAGTTAGAAAAACTTCTGAAAGAGATAGGAAAAGATAAGGTTGCTATACAAAGGTTTAAGGGTCTTGGAGAGATGAATCCTGAGCAGTTGTGGAATACTACAATGAATCCTGAGACAAGAACACTTAAGCAGATAACGATTGAAGATGCTGTTGCTGCTGACGAGATGTTTACAATACTTATGGGTGACCAGGTAGCTCCTAGAAGAGAATTCATTTCAAAATATGCTAAGGAGGTTAAGAACCTTGACATCTAAGATCAAAGCAGTCATATTTGATTATGATGGTGTATTGAATGATTCATTAGATGTGATTAGAAGGCTCTATAATGAGTTCTATGAATTAGGTATAACCAATAAATATTTTGAGACTAATGAGGAAGTGGCTAACTTTTTTGTAGGCGATCCTCATAAGAATTTGGAAAATGCTGGAGCAAAACTTACGCCAGAACTTATCAAATATTGTGATGGTATTGTTTCTAACTTTATCCCTAGAGAGGATAAGAAAGTTGATTTTTATGAAGGTATTGATAAGATGCTGTTAAGCTTGGCAGATGATGGTTACAGATTAGCTGTAGTGTCTAATGGGAACAAAACTGCTATAATAAACAAGCTGAGGAAGTATGGTGTAGAATCTGTTGTTGAACTTGTTTATGGTTATGAGGATGTTCCAAAACCTAAACCCCATCCTATTGGTATCCAGAAATGTTTGAAAGAATTAAATCTTAAGCCTGAAGAAGCATTGTATGTTGGTGATTTGGAGGATGATATAGGTGCTGCTAAAGCTGCAGGTGTTAAGATGATTGCTACAAATTATGGTTATCTCAGCTATGCTGATAATGCTGATGAGAGATTGAAAGATGCTGATATATTGGTTGATACTGTTGATGAACTTTATGAGAGTATAAAAAATGCCTGAAGAAATTCAAAGAAGGTTAATAGAAGATGAGATGAAGGAGAATTATGTAGACTATGCTATGAGTGTCATAGTCAGCAGGGCATTACCTGACGCAAGAGATGGTTTAAAACCTGTGCACAGACGTATTCTTTTCATTATGAACCAATTAGGATTGCAGAGAAATAAGCCTTTTAGAAAGTCTGCAACAGTGGTGGGTAATGTTATGGCTAAATTGCATCCTCATGGTGATTCTGCAATATATGAAACAATGGTTAGGATGGCTCAGCCTTTTTCTTTGAGATATATGCTTGTTGATGGTCAGGGTAACTTTGGATGTTTCACAAAAGATACGAAAATTGCTTTGACTGACGGAAGAAATTTAAGTTTTGGAGAATTAGTTGAGGAACATAAAAAGGGGAAAAAGAATTATACTTATACTATAAATAAAAATGGAAATGTTGAAATAGCTGAGATTAAAAATCCTAGGCTTACAAAGAAAGATCAAAAAATTATGAAGGTTATTCTAGATAATGATGAAGAAATAAAATGTACTTTAAATCATAAGTTTATGTTAAGGGATGAAATCTATAACGAAGCCCAATATCTTAAACCTAAAATTTCTCTGATGCCTTTATATTTAAGATTGTCAACCAAGAAAGATAAATTGAAGCCTTCTTTAAAGGGTTATAAGATGGTTTACCAACCAAAAACTAATAACTGGGTTCCTTGCCATAACCTTGCAGACGCTTGGAATTTGAAGAATAATGTTTATAATAAAAATGCTGGAAGAATAAGATATCATGTTGACTTTAATAAATTTAACAACAATCCTGATAACCTCAGAAGAATTAAATGGGAAGACCATTGGAAGTTACATGCTAAACATGCCTCAAAACTTCATGAAAATGAGGATTACAGAAAGAAAATAGCTGCAGGTAGAACAAAATATTGGTTAGAGCCAGAAAATAAAAAAGTTCATTCTAGAATGTTATCTGAAAGGAATAAGAAGAATTGGATGAATCCTGATTATAGGGAAAAGATGTGTAGATTATTAAGTAAGGTAAATAAAGAGTATATAAAGAAACATCCTGAAAAGAGGAAGGAGTTTAGTAGAAGAGCTACTCAAACTTTAAAAAAACTTTGGAAAAATCCTATTTATAGGCTTAAAAAGTCTGAAGCCCTTAAAGAAAAATGGAAAAATCTTGAGTATCGTAAAGAACAGTCTATGCGTATGAAAGGATTATCTGATAGCCTCTGGTCTAAGCAAGGGCATAGAGAACATATGTCTAGGTTAGCTAAAGAACGCTGGGTAAATGATAAAGCCTTTAGGGATTATTTCTTAAATATTTTTTCTCAAAATGGGAAAAAATCTAATTATAATAGATTTTTAAAGGTGTGTAGAAAAACTTTTGGGTTATATAATGGGATTAATGGAAAAAATTATGAAAAAGTTAGAGTTTCTTATAATTCTAGAAAAGGAGCAGGTATAATTAAGTTTGATACTGGTTTAAAGAAGTTTTTTAATAATAACCTAGAAAGTTTATATCAAGAATTAGCATCTACTAAAATGAATCATAAGGTTGAAGAGATTATCTTTTTGGATAAAAGAGAAGATGTTTATGATATCACAATTGAAGGAACACATAACTTTGCTTTAGCTTCAGGAGTTTTTGTGCATAACTCAGTTGATGGGGATTCTGCGGCTGCTATGAGATATTGTGTTACAGGAGATACACTGATATCAACTAATAAGGGCGTTATCCCTATAATCACAATATCTAATAAAAAAGAAGATAAAATTAATCTCAAAATATTATCCTATGATGGGAAAAAAAATAATGCTATAAAATTCTTCAATTCTGGAAAACATAAAATAATTGGAATTGAAACAGAACAAGGATATTCCATCAAAGGTTCTTATAACCATCCAGTTTTATGTTGGACGAAAGGATTTCTAGGAAAACCTAAGCTTGAATGGAAACTTCTTGAAAGC
>JAHIPG010000324.1 GCA_018894775.1 Nanobdellota archaeon | reverse complement strand
TAGTTGTTACAGTAATAGATGATGGATCGCCAATAGGATCTGATTCTGAATCATTCATAACATTCGTCAGACCAGATGATGTTTGTGGTGATTTTTTAGGTGGATCAAGCCTAACAATAGACTACGACATTATAGATGATGATGAAGATTTCTATCCTGGTGACAACATTGAAATAGAAGTAGATGTTGAAAACGAAGGAGAAGAAGACTTAGAAGACATCGAAGTTGAAGCAGTTCTATATGACATTACAGATGGTAAAAGGCTTGATGTAGTCAAATCAGATAGTTTTGATCTGGATGAAGACGAAAGTGAAGATAACATTGATCTTATACTTGAAATACCAACTGATGTTGATATGGGCAACAAGTTCATAGTTTTCATTTCAGTATACGAAGATGGAAACGATGAAGAACAGTGTGACTGGAAATTTGAAGATAATTTAGACTTCAAAAGAAAAAAGCATGACGTAACTATCGAAAAAATAGTACTAAGCCCTTCAACCGCGAAAGCTGGTGAAACAGTTGACGTAAAAGTTGATGTGGAAAACGTTGGTGATAGGGATGAAGAAGATGTCTATGTAAAAGTCAAGAATGGCGAAATGGACATAGAAGTAAAATCTGAACTATTCGACATAGATGCTTATGAATCAGGCGACGATGATGAATACACAGTAACACTAAGCTTCACAGTACCAGAAGATGCTGAAGAAGGAAACTATGATTTAGAAATCTATGTATACGACGAAGATGATGAAAACTACGATTCAGGTGAAGAATTCATAACAATCTTCGTAGAAGGAACAAGTACAACAACCACAACAACTACAACCACAGGAACAGCAACAATCTCAACAGAAGGAACACCAACAGAAATTGAAGCAGGAGACTCATTCAGCATACCAGTAAAGCTTACAAACACAGATGATGAAGACAAAACATACACAGTAACAGTCTCAAACATAGGAGATTGGGCAACAACAACATCAGAAATCGAAGCTTTCCTAACAGCTGGACAAAGTAGCACATACTACTTGACAATTCTTCCAAATGACGATGCTTCAGAAGGAATGCACAGTGTAACAGTGAACGTAAAAGAAGGAACAAAAGTAATCGCAACAAAAACACTAAGCATGACAATTCCAAAAACTACTGGAAACGAAATAACTGGTGGATCAGTTGTTGAAGCAGACACTGAAGGCGGAGTTTTCAAAAACTTGTTCAGCGGAACAACACTTTGGATTATAGGAGATTTACTACTTGTAGTAATCGCAATATTCTTCATAAAAATGTTGTTCAGCAAAAGAAGCTAGAAAAACTTCTTTTTTATTTTTTTTCTTTTTATTAAAACAAAGATTTTATAAATGTTGATTCTAGTCTATTTTTAAGTTAATATTTTGGGGGGTAAAATGGTCAAAACCAATAAAGATAAGCTGGTTGAGATTTCTGTAGTTGGAGAGATTGCAAGTCCTCTAACAGGTGGCATTATCAACACATATGATGGTCAGGCAAAAATATTACCTCAAGTCGGAGGAATCACATATAATGTAAAAGTAGGAGATTATGCGATGGGTTTGCAGGCAGACCATGTAGAACCTGGAGTAAGCATAACTAATAAAGAACCTGTTAAGGGCTATAGGTCTGCAAATGATGCTCTAAACATATATTCCTGTGTAGGTAATGAAGCAAGAGTCATAACAGGAGACGCTAAGGGTGATAAGGGAATAGTCACAGGAAAACATGGCGGAATAGAACATGTTATTATAGATTTTCCTGATGAAACACTAGAAAATATGGCAATAGGTGATAAGATACAGATAAAAGCCTATGGAACAGGATTAGAGCTTCCTGATTTTCCTCATGTAAAAGCTATGAACATAGACCCCAAACTTCTGGACCATTTCATTGTTAAAAGAAAACACGAAACTGGCATTTTATTATTGAAAGTGGCAAGTAACGTACACGCAAAATTCATGGGCTCAGGCCTTGGATCAACATACGCCCACAGAGGAGATTATGACGTCCAGACATTTGACCCAAAAGCTGTAAAAGATTTTAAGCTAGACAAGCTAAGGTTCGGAGACCTTGTTGCGATAATAGACGCAGACCATTCTTACGGAAGGATATACAAAGAAGGAGCAATGTCAATAGGAGTCGTTGTACACAGTGATTGTGTTATGGCCGGACATGGACCAGGAATCATGACAATACTAACAACATCAAAACCCGGAGGGATAGAAAACATTGTTGACCGTGATGCTAACATAGGAAAATATCTTAACATAGGAAGATACAGAACCAAGAAGAAATAATTTTTTTACCGAAAAGCTTATATTACTACATCATACCTTTCTAATAACTATGAAAAACAAAGGATATGACACAAAAGCCGTACACGGCGGCGAACCCCATTTTGCTGAAGGAGCACATACCTGTCCAATATATCAAACATCAACATTCATTTTCAAAAATGTAGAGGAAGGAAGACAAGCATTCGCAAGAGAGAACGATAAATTTGTTTATACAAGGCTAAATAACCCTACACAAAGAGTTCTCCAGAACAAACTAGCCATACTGGAGGGTGGAGAAGACTGCCTAGTCTACGGATCCGGTATGGGGGCAATAGCAGCATTAGTAATGAGCCTTGCAAAAAAAGGAGACCATATAGTTTCAGGAAAAGTCCTCTATGGGTGCACAGATACATTATTCTCAAAAAAATTAACACAGTATGGATTAGAGATAACATTTGTTGACGCTAGTAATCCAGAAGAGGTAGAGAAAGCGATCAAAGAAAATACAAAGTTAATCTACCTAGAAACGCCTGCAAACCCAACAATGGATGTATCAGACATAAAAGAAATATCAAATATAGCAAAAAAACATAACATTCCTGTAGCTGTAGACAACACATTCGCAACACCATTCAACCAAAGACCATTAGAACTAGGTGCAGACATAATAGTACACAGCCTGACAAAATACCTGAATGGTCATGGAGATGTAGTAGGTGGAGCAGTAATCGGAAAAAAAGAATATGTGCAAGGTTCACTAAGGGCAATAACAATTGACCTAGGGGCCACAATGAGCCCAGAGGATGCATATAGAGTGATCAGAGGTCTAAAAACGTTCCCTCTTAGGATGAGAAAACACAATGAAAACGGGATGAAGATTGCAGAATTCTTAGAAAACCATCCAAAGATAGACAAAGTATACTATCCAGGTCTGAAATCATTCCCACAACATGATACAGCAAAGAAACAGATGGTAACAGTAGATGGAGAACCTGGATTTAGTGGTATAATAGGATTTGAACTGAAAGGTGGAAAAGAAGCAGGGAAAAAAATGATGGATTACATAGCAGCTAATGCCCAATCAATAAGCTTGGCAGTAAGTTTGGGAACAGTAGATACATTGATACAACATCCAGCAGGAATGACACACGCAAACATCCCAAAAGAAGAAAGGCTAGAAAAGAACATAACAGACGGACTAGTAAGAATCTCAGTCGGAATAGAAAACGTAGAAGACATAGAATCAGACCTTAAAGAAGCACTAGACCAAATCTAAATTATTTATTCTTTTTTATAAATTCATAATGTTTTTCTATACCTTCAATTAATTCTTTGATACCTTTGTCATTATTAGCCTGAGTTTTGTATACTTCAGGAGTCCAATTTTTGTCATTTTTTTTAAATCCTATCATTTGTTTGATTTCACTCTCGGTAATGTAACTGCCAGGAAGATCAGCCTTGTTGATAACATATAGGTCAGCAATCTCCATTATGCCTCCTTTTATAGTCTGGATACCGCCCATACCAGGAGTTACAACAACTATAGAAGTATGAGCTATGTTCATGATGTCAATATCACTTTGGCCAGCACCAACAGTCTCAACGATTATCTTCTCATAACCTGCAGCATCTAGAATCTTAACAGCATTACTTGTGCCTTTTGCTAATCCGCCAGTATGGCCTCTTGAAGGCATACTTCTAATGAAAAGATTATTACTGTAGCTTAAATAATCTTTGATGTGCATCCTGACCCTATCACCAAGTATAGAACCTCCGCTAAGAGAAGAAGGATCAACCGCTACAACACCAACCTTATTGTCCTGCTCAAGATACTCTTCAATTATACATCTAATTAAAGTGCTTTTACCAGCCCCAGGAAAACCAGTTATACCTATGATATGTGCATTACCAGTATGTTTCTTAATCTTCTTAAGAACCTTCTTATAACCACGAATCTCATTCTCTGCAAGACTGATTGCTTTACCAATACCCCTCATATCACATTCCAAAATTTTCTTAACCAAATCTTTGGGTTTCATTTTTTAATCTTGCTCCAGGGATAAGGCCTGTTAAGTATGTAGTGTTTGCACTTTATAGATGTGTCGCAAAATACCTTAAACTTTTTATCATAACAATCCTTGAAAAAGAACCGGTCATCAAAAACCTTGTTCTCATATCTGAACTTTATATCTTTAAGAATATCTCTGTGAATCATGACACAACCCAATCCTGCGGATACAACCTCAATAAATTTGTTGCTTTCAAATTCCTGCTCGTTAATAGGGGCCATGCTTAGATTTGCTTTATCGACTAATTTATACACTAAAGGTATCAAAGCAATAGAACCATCAGGCATACTGTTATTAGCAAAATACACTCCTGTTACCAATTTCTTTTTGTGGCCTATCATTCGTTCAATAACATCAGGAGGGGTGATTACATCCTGCTCCAAAGAAAAGAAATAATCATAACCTTCGTCAAGAACTTTCTGTCGCAACATATTTCTAGACTCAATAATCCTATCCATAGCTCCATCAAACCAAGGGCCTTTGATAACATTCAGCCCTGTTTTCTTTAGCTTGTTAAAATAAACATCGTCCTCAGAATTATCAACTAAAAGAAAGTCAAAATTTTTGTAAGTAAGTCTCTTAACTCCTTTAACATACTTATCCAAACAATATTCCTTATGGAAAGATGTCGGGCAGCCGACCAAAACTTTTGGTTTCATTTTCAAAAAAATGCATCAACAACTTTACCTTGGTTGATCAAATCAATTCTGTGTTCAAGGAGCAAAGCCACCTTTTTAAGCTCTTCCATCAAAAGTTTGTTATCCAATACTTTTCCTCCCTGCCCAAAACCAGGACAAGCAGGGTCTATCAAAAGCTTGCCGATGCTAAAATCAACCTCTCCAAGAGCTAAAGCTTCCCTAGAAGGATGAAATGGATACATCTGGCAGATAACAGGCCTTCTTTGGTATTCTGAACACATATTCTTGATATTAAGCTTAGCACACCTACCTGACTTACGATCCAATTCTAACCGAGAACCTTCAAGTCCACGACCAATCTCTCTACAACATTTCCCGCAGAGCATGCATTTCCACCTTGTGTTCCCATCAACAATCGTATCTGCCATATATGGGAGGAAGTATAGATAAGTTTTTAAGTTTTGTTGAAATACTAATCAAAACATGAAAACTATGGAATCTTATTTTGATGATATGAATGCGTGCCCATGTAAAGAGGTATTTGAGAAGGTTGAATATCCCTGGGAAGCGATAAAGAAGAAAGATGATATAATAGATTTCTCACAGAAAAAAATAGAAGGAGAAGTGCATGAGACTGCAGAGATAAAAGGCGATGTTGTGATAGGCAAAGGAACTATAGTTGGCTCTAATGTTATCATAGAAGGACCGTGTATAATCGGTGAAAACTGTACAATAAGGCCTGGTGCTATGATCCGTGCCAAAACTATTGTAGGGAACAATGTTGTTATTGGTCATGGTGTGGAATTGAAGAATTCAATCATATTTGATGAAGTTAAGATGGGTACGAATTCTTTTGTAGGAGATTCTATACTGGGAAAAGGTGCAAGGGTAGCATCCGGAGCCATAACAGGTAACAGGAGATTTGATCAGAAAGAGGTTAATGTAAAGATAGGTGATGAAACGTTCTCAACCGGAACAGAGAAATTCGGATGTGTGATGGGAGAATACGCAAGGATTGGAGCCAATTGTGCATCAGCGCCTGGAACTCTTATAGGAAAACATTCATGGACTTATGCTAACATGGTCATAAGAGGGGTTATTCCGCCAAAGAAACTTGTAAAGTTAAGGCAGGATATAGAGATAGTTGAAAAGGGTGAAACAGTTCTGAAAAGGGAAGATAACGAAGGAAATATTTAATAACCATTCTGTAGTGGTTACAATCAAAAGGTTTATAAAGCCGGAATCAGTCCCTGATATTCTACACTAAATTAAAAATATAAACCTTCAGAGGGGAACCGCACAAGCTTAAAACAAACTCGTAAGTTTTGATAACATCAAATCTATGATAAGAAAATAGCTATAAGGTCATTTCAATTTGATTGGAAAACCTTGGACAACGCGGGATGTAACGATTGACAAACGTTGACGTTAAAGCATACATTATTCTGAGATAGCTTGTTTTATATCTACGGTAAAAACACATTTTCCCGACGTCAAAAACTTGCGGAAAACCCTGAAAGAACTCTATAAAAACTATAATAATAGGTTTTAAAATCATATAACGGGTTTTAATCCTTTTACATAAATTTTCTAAATAACCATTTTAACAAACAACTAACTAAAAAAAAGGAGAAGAATCATGGGAATCAAAAAAACATTTCTAATCATAATGCTTGTAGCAATAGGCATTGGAGCAGTCATAGGTGGTTACGAACTTCTCTTTGGAGAATTCAATGACACAACCATAAAAGTCATGCTCACAACATTAATAATCGGTGGTTACAGTTTAACCTGCCTCAGCTGTGCTGCACTACATGAAAAAGGGGAGTATCCTGGAGTAACAATCACAGGTATGGTTGCCTCAGGATTAGCGTTCCTAACTGCATTCATGCTCATCTGGGGTTGGTTCGAAATTGAAGATGATCTCGCATGGAAATCATTCTTCATCACAATGATTGCAGCAGGATCACTGGCCCAATTATCGATGATTCTTAATCTCACGATGGGCAAACTCAACAATCTGGTAAAGGGTTTCAAAACCGGTACGATCATCTCAATAGGGATCGTAGCAGGAATGCTGATACTCTTTATCATGTTTCCTGATTCTTTCACGAATCTTGAAAAGACAAATCCAGGATTCTTGGAGTACTATTTCCGGATTCTTGGATTCATCGCAATCCTGGATGCAATGGTAGGAACTCTCGGAACCCTGATTTTGAAAAAGGTCACAAAGCAAGAATAACTTAAGGCATTAGTCTGCGCAGGCTAGTTCCTAAAACAATACACTTAAATTCTAATCAAAGGAGAAAATTATGGACCTAGAAAGCGTATCCAAACTTAAGCCCAAAAAAGGCCTATTCATTCTGATAGGTATAATCCTTCTCGGGATTATATTCATCGCATCCTCCTTCACATCCATCTCAGGTGGGAATGTTGGAGTTGTTTTTGTAAAAATCGGTAAAACACCTTCAGATCCATCACGGATAGTTGTCGAAAAAGGTGAAGAAGGCTGGCAGCGGGAAGTCCTCATGCCTGGTTTCAAGTATGTGGGCTTGTTCGCACGCCTTTGGAAGATAAACATCTATGAGGAACCAATGTTTACCATCAAACCTGGTCAGGTAGGTACCATTGAAGCATTTGACGGTCTGCCCTTGAGACCTGGTCAGATCCTTGCCGATGATGATGAGTTTGATAAAGACGGCAAGTTCATCAAGATGGGTCAGAAAGGTCCTCGTAAGACTGTCTTGACTCCTGGTACGCATCCCATCAACCCAAAATATATGAAGGTTGACAGGCAGCCTGCCAAATTCATCAAAGACGGACAGATAGGTATCGTAACAAAACTGGTCGGTGACATGCCACCTGCAGGGACAATCCTAGTCTCCAAGGAGGATAATTTCCGCGGTATTCAGAAAGAAATCCTGCAGCCTGGTGAGTACTACCTCAACCCAAAAGCTGTTGATATCAAAATCATCGATGCAATCGTCATCAAAAAAGGCCAGGTCGGCGTTGTAACCAAGAAGATAGGTGATGAGCCGCCTTATGGAACAATCCTGGTCGCCAGAGAAAGCAACTTCAGAGGTATCCAGAGAGAAATCCTGCAGCCCGGTATGTACTATGAGTATGCGCATCCTTACCGTTATGATGTGAAGATTGTGCCGGCCATAAACGTACCTGATGGTCATATAGGTGTGCAGATCGCAAAAACCGGCGAAACCAAGCCTTTTGATCAACTGCTTGCCAATGCCGGCCAAAGAGGTATCCGGAAAGACAGCCTGTCTCCTGGTCTATATTATGTCAACCCTTTTGAGTTTGAGATTGTCGTGGTTGATGTAAGGCAGCAAAGATATGAGATGACTTTGCAGGCAGACCAGGGCGATACACAAGGTTCTGACTCAATCACCTTCCTGTCTGATGATGGTTTCGAGATTGAAATTGATCTGACAGTTCTGTGGCAGATCCTACCCCAGGATTCACCTTATGTTGTCGCCACTGTTGGCAGAGACGTCAAAGACGTTCAGGATAAGATCATCCGGCCGTCTGCCCGTTCATTCGCAAGAATCCTTGGCAGCACGAATAAGGGTGAAGAATTCGTCCATGGTAAAACCCGGGAAGTATTCCAGACCACACTTAATGACAAGCTGACCTTGAAATGTGCTCTGAGTAAGATTCAGGTCAATGCTACCCTTATCAGGCATTTTGACGTTCCCCAAACTCTGCGTGATCCTATCACCCAGAAGGTCATCGCCCAGAAACTGGAAGAGAAATATCTCCAGCAGCAGAAGACCCAGATAGCCAATGCTGAGCTTGAAAGACAGAAACAGCTGGTCGACTTTCAGAGCAGAAAGGTTAAAGCTGAAGCCCTGAAGATGGAAGCCCAACTTAAAGCTGAGCAGAACAGAGATGTTGCCAAAATTGCGATGGCTGAGAAAGAGTTCAATGCCAAGGGTGATGCTGAGAAAGTCAAGATTGACGCTGAAGCCCAACTGTTCGCTGCCCAAAGGGAAGCGGAAGGTATCAAAGCCAAGATTCTGGCCGAGAAACTGTCTCAAGCTGAAGGACAAAAAGCACTGGTCGATGCATGGTCAGGTGATGGCGCCAAATACGTCGTGGCCTATGAGGCTGCCAAACGGCTGGAAGGTGTTAGTATCCTGCCCCTGGACGACTTCTTCGGCGGCGGTAGCGGAACTACTACAAATAGTAATGGCGATGTTATCCGTTACCAGGACAATGTTGAGATGCTGAAGTTTTTCAAGATCCTTGACACCAACGAAAAAGTCAAAGAAGCCCAGAAGTAATAACCAATAACCCTGACCTAGCCTGCGCTTAACTGGGGAGAGAAAGTATTTGCTTTAATTAGCATCTATTTTCTCTCTCCTTTTTTTATACATATATATTGGATATCCAATATATTATACGCTTTAAAATTAATCTTTTGAAGACAAGCTTGAAAAAAAGTATTGAAGAGAACTAGTGCGAAGCTGATATTATTTCTTAATGGTAATGCTTTAATTTTCCTTCTTTAATTATTAAGCATATTCCTTTATCATTCATTATATCATCTATTTCAATAGATATAACCTCAAATTGGCTTTTATTACTAAAATGAGGGCTATTGTGGGGAATATAAATATATCCTGGCTTTTTCCACTTACAATTATTGTAAATAATTTTTTCTATTGTGACAAAACCAAAATTTTCTGTTTTATCTTTATCCCACTCGACATTCTCAAAAAAATAATCAAAATTTAGTATCTCATATTTTAAAGGCGATATATCTATGTTAATACTTCCATCCTTAAATTTTTCCACATTCTTCAAACCTAATTGTTGGAAACATATTTTTTGTTTAGCTATTGTAATATTCGCTCTTCCCTTACCTTCTTTAACAATTCCTTCAAGTTTCATAAATTATTTGAATTAATAGTAGCTTTTTAAGCCTTTTGTGTGCAGGATTTATACTCAGAAGTAGAAAGCGCACGGCAGGACTCGAACCTGCGATGAGAGGGTTGCAGCCTCTTGCCTTAGCCGCTTGGCGACGTGCGCATTAGCTAATTTAACAGATTAAACATTTTATAAACGTTTCTCTAATAAAAAATAAAGGACGGGCCTGAAGGGATTTGAACCCTCGACCCCCTGCTTAGAAGGCAGGTGCTCTATCCAAGCTGAGCTACAGGCCCTTGTATTTTTCTCTAAACTTAGTTGTTTAAAAACCTTTTCAAAACCTTTAAAAAATCATTTCACTCCATAAGGTAACGAAAATGGATGATTTAAATAAGATAGCGCATAAATGGCAGAAGAAATGGGCAGAAAAAAAACTATTCGAAGCTAAACCAGATAAAAAGAAAGAAAAATTCTTCATGACAGTACCTTATCCTTACATCTCTGGCAGTCTACACATAGGTCATGCTAGAGTCGTAACAGAGGCTGATGTTTATACAAGATTCCAAAGAATGCTGGGAAAGAATGTACTCTATCCAATGGCATTCCACATATCAGGAACACCCGTCTTAGGGATATCACTAGCAATAGAGGCCAGGGATGAGAAAACAATCAAACTATACAAAGGCTATGTAAAACAATACGAAAAAGATGACAAAAAAGTAGAAAAAATAATGAAATCATTCCAAGACCCTAAAAAAATAGTAGAATTCTTCATCCCCAAAATGATAAATGAATTCAAAACTCTTGGACTATCTGTAGACTGGAGAAGAAGCTACACATCAGGTGATATAGAGCATCAGGCATTAGTGGAATGGCAGTTTAAGGAATACCAGAAAAAAGGATACTTAGTACAGGGAAACTATCCAATCCTGTTCAGCAAGACATTAAACAACGCAGTGGGAGAAGATGATATAAAAGAAGGGGATACAGACCCTGTGGATATACAGGAATTCACACTAATCAAATTCAAGATAGATGATTCGTATCTGATGGCAGCAACACTAAGGCCAGAAACCATGTATGGTCAGACAAACATGTGGATACATCCTGATGTAAATTACGTCAAAGCAGAAGTTGATGGAGAAAACTGGATAATAAGCCAAGAATGTGCAGAAAAACTAAAATACCAGAATAAAAAAGTCAAGGAAATCAAAAAGATAAATGGAAAAGACCTTTTAGGCAAATTCTGCTTTGCTCCATTCGTAGAAAGAAAAATTCTAATCTTACCCTCAGTACATTGCGATCCAAATATAGGGACAGGAATAGTTACCTCAGTTCCAAGTGATGCACCATTTGACTATATAGCATTAAGAGAGCTCCAAAACTCAGAACATATGTGTGAAAAATATGGTTTAAACTGGGAAGAAGTCAAAAAGATAGAACTTATTCCGATAATTAAATCAAAGGGCTATGGTGATTTTCCAGCAGTAGAAATCTGCAAGAAATTAGGTATAAAAACATTAGAGCAGCATGATAAGATAGCAAAAGCAACACAGGAAATATACAAAGTAGGATTCCATACAGGAATAATGATAGATACCTGTGGGCCTTACAAAGGAAAAAAGGTTGAGGATGCAAAAGAAGGCATGAAAAAACAACTGCTCAAAGAAAAAAGGGCAGATATCCTCTATGAAACATCAAGACCAGCATTATCAAGAGATGGTGGAGAAGTTATAGTAGCAACACTGGACAAACAATGGTTCCTGGACTTCAACGCAAAAGGATGGAAGCCAAAAGCGATGAAGCTTCTAAAAAATCTGGAACTATGGCCAGAAAAATACAGGAAACAATTTGAGGATGTATTTGACTGGTTAGACAAAAGACCATGCGCAAGAAAACGAGGCTTAGGGACCAAAATACCATTTGACCAAGAATGGATCATAGAATCACTATCAGACTCAACAATCTATATGTCATTATATCCAATAAACCACATAATCAGAAAACATAAGATAAAGAAAGAACAACTAACATCAGAATTCTTCAATTATATATTTGACTCAAAAGGAAAACCAGCAGATGTAGAGAAAAAAACAAAGATATCAAAGAAAATATTGGAGGAAATGAACAAAGAGTGGAACTATTGGTATCCTTTTGATCAGAGGCATACCTTTACAGCACACTTATCAAACCATCTATCATTCATGATATTCGCTCATGCATCAGCATTCAAAGAAAAATATTGGCCAAAAAGGGTATCTTTCCATGGAATGGTCATGTCCGAAGGAGACAAGATGAGCAAATCCAAAGGAAATGTAATAACACTGGTTGACGTCAATGAAAAATTCGGAGCAGATTCATTCAGAGCATTCATGTGTAATTCAACAAGCGTAGAAAGCAGCTTCAACTGGGAATCAGATAAAGTTCTGATAATGAAGAAGCATCTAGTAATATTATATGAAACTTTGAAAAAAATACAAAGCCATAAAGGAAAATCAGATGACTACAAAAAATACACAAGCTTTGTATCCAAAACAGAAAGAGCAATCAAAAACGCAAAAAAATCACTGGAAGAAATGAACCTAAGGGATTATTCTACCCTAGTTTTGTATGGAATGCATAACAATTACAGACAGCTGCTAAATAAAGGACTTAGCGGAAAAGAATTACAATCAATAAACGATTATGTAGGTAATAAATGGGCAACAATGCTGATGCCTCTAGTGCCTCATCTGGCAGAAGAATTATGGAGCACAGACAAGAAAAACAAAGGATTCGTATCAACACAGGAATGGCCAAAACATAATGAAAAACTGATAAGCGAAAAAGCAGAATACCAAGATGATATAGTCGATAATCTAAGGGCAGATATAATCTCGGTATTACATTTAGCAAAACTAAAACAGGCAAAGAAATTGGAATTGTTTATACCAGAAGAATGGAAATACGCTTTCTTTAAGAAACTGAAACAACAAATGGAGAAAACCAGGAATATAGGGGAAATAATAAAAGCCTGCATGGTAAAAGGCCATGAAAAAGATGTCGGCAAAATGGTTCCAATGTTGGTGAAGAATCCTTCAAGAATGCCAAAAATTGTGATCTCACAAAAAGAAGAACTCAAGGCATTGGAAGAATCTAAAACATTCATAGAGAAAGAATTCAAAACAAAAGTTGTTATAATCCAGGCTGAAAAAAGCAAAGAACATAAGGCAAAACAGGCAATGCCTGGGAAGCCGGCAATTCTAGTAGCATGAAAGATGAAAACCTTTATATATCAATTGATATATTAAATATATCATGTTATCAGATGGAGAAAGAAAGATTTATGAATTGCTCTATGAATGTTTTAGATTCTT
>JAHIPG010000323.1 GCA_018894775.1 Nanobdellota archaeon | reverse complement strand
TCCTCAAAATCTTTCCCGTCTAACATTGTATTTTTATTACTGGAGAGTAACATTTATAAACCTATTGTTTATCCATTGTTTTTAATGAGAAAATCACTAAAAACAATGATTGTAGGATTAGGTACTTTAGCATTACTTTCTGGTACAGCTTATGCTGGAAACTCAAAATATACTGCTGTAAGGAAAGATATCAAAGAGTTGCATGAAACTTTGAAAAAGATTAATGGTAACGATGACTTAGATTTATTTAATAATACTTTTCAGAATTCTAAATATGGTTATGCTATTACAATTTCTTATGATCAAAGTATTGAGCTTAGTGTTACCGATATAGAGCAGGGAAAATATTTCAAGTTTCAGGATAGGGATTCTAATAATGAAAGGAGGATTATACCTGATTCTGCTGATGGTATCCTTGATGTTTATGTAAGTACTCTGAATAAGAGGTTTACCAAAGATATTACCCCTAAGGATAAATGGGCAAAATTGGAGAAAAACTATCATAGGTTCCTTAAGGACGTTCTTCCGCTTGCCAAAAAGGATTTAAAGGATAAGTATTCTAATTTAGATGAAGACTTAAAGATGATGGAGTAGGTCTTTATCAAAAAATGAAACAATTGATTGTTGTCAGAAAGGATCTTAAGATGCCAGTAGGTAAGCTTGCTGCACAGGTAGCTCATGCAAGCGTTGATGCTGTGCTAAATTCTTCTAAATCTAACATAGAATCCTGGAAGAAAGCTGGATCTAAGAAAGTAGTTGTATATGTTAATTCTAAAGAAGAGTTGTTCGTTTTACAGAGAAAGGCTAAAACATTAAAGCTTGTTACAGCTGTTATCAGAGATGCTGGAAGAACGTTCTTCAAGATACCTACTGTTACATGTTTAGGTATAGGCCCTGATTCTGATGAGAAGATAGATAAAGTAACAGGTAACCTTAAGATGTTATAACAGATGTTTGTACTTTTCGAAATTATCTTCTATAGTTTCGTAGAATACTTCGCTTGCTACCCTTATCCAAGGTGCTCCGTTGCCAAAGAACATCTTTTTGGGATTTTTGCCTTGCAGATAATCTAGATGATTCTCTATTGCTGTGTCTCCTGTTTGAGGATCAACTTCTAAGAAATATCTTTGTGAGCAGTCAGGCATCTTCTTTCTTGGGTGTATTGCTGACAGAAATATAAAATTCAGCTTTTCTTTTTCGGTAAGTTTTACTTTTCCACTTTTTAGTATCTCCTTTCCAAGAAGCTCATCAAGTCCGCTTTTATGTATTTCTGGAGTAAATTTGTCTATTGTGTCAACTTTATCTGCTAAGAATACGCCTAGTGCTACTTCAATACCTTCTTGTTTATCTTTTTGTCCGTATATTTTTCCAGCCATTACGATTGCTGCATTATCACTCACACCTTTTCCTCTCTTGTATCTTACGTATGCGCTTCTTATGTTCTCGTCTGATTTTACAATATCTTTATCTACAATAACACCATAATTATATAGAACATTTATGTGATCTTCCCATTCTTCGTTAGCTAATGTTCCAAGATGGAATCCATTTGCACATTTCATCCCGAGTTCCATCGCAAGGGCTTCGTCACATTTGAACATTTCTCCTAATGTTTTTTGGTTTAGCTTTCTCATGTCTACAGCTACACATTCTCCACCACCCATTTCTAGATTATAAGGTCTTTTTTCTATGAGTTTTCTCCAGAATGTATAGTTGTCCATTATGCTTCCTAAATAGAATCCTTTAAGCAGATTATTAGGATTTTTTATTTCGTAATCTTCAAAGAATATATCTCCGCAGAGTGTTTCTCCTCTTGAATCTTTTAGTTTTTTTGGTCTTTTACCTTTTATTATATCTTGCATAAAGTCTCTTATGTCTGTGATCATTTGCATCCTTGCTTCTTTTACTTTTTTAGTGTTTTTACATATCATTCCTGCTATATCTTCTAATGTAGAATTGGGGTATCTTGTACACATTGATTTATCTTTATATACTCTGAATGCTCCGTCAGCCATGTTTGAGTGTCCCTCTATGGTTTGCATAAGAAATAGTTTTCTGCTATGTTCTGATGTTCTTAGTGAGACTGTATCCATTAATTCTTGAAAATCAGCGATTACCAGCTCTTTTGGTGGAGGTCCTAGGTTTATCTTTGCCATACTGGCTCTTTCTTCTTCTGGAATTAAATTTTCCATAATAGGCGTACCTGTTTAATCTATCCCCTTTCTGCTATATAAATCTTTTGTTTTGACACCATTTTCAAGTGATAAATTTTTAAGAAAACGATAAATTTATAAATAGAAGCTCTTAACATTATTCTTGGACGGTCATAGGGGTCTGGTTCTACCTATTCCCATTCCGAACACAGAAGTCAAGCAGACCGACGTTCCAAGCAGTACTGGTCTTTTGATTGGGAGACTTGGTTCGCTGTCCACTTTATTTTCTCATATTGTCTCTAATTTAAGTTAATAATCTACTAAAATAATTGCCACTAGGTAGTGGCAACAAAAACGAAAGGTTTATAAATATGCTATTCACGCATATTACAAGATGGTTGGTTCTTCTTGAGAAACCCCCCACAATTTCTCTCGGCCAACCTCTTTCTTTTTTCACTATTCTTTAATACATAACAACAGGTCAGAATTTCCGCAATAGAAGTAATTGCTGCCTTCTTTAATCTCTAAAAACTTCTTTACTTTCTTCAATTGTTTTTTTGCTTTGGCTATTCTATAAGAACACTTAACTTCATAGAGATCAATCCGGGAGCCTTTCCTTGCATACACATCAATCTCGCCTATTAGTTTCTTGTTTCTTTTAAGAGGAACATTGATGAACAGAACGTCATACTCATCCCTTATTTTTTCACATAAAGAGATGATATAATTATCATGTTTGGTTGCAATAACCACCCCGGATTTTGTGCGCTAACCTTTAATAATTGTTCATTTTATATAAATATATCTTTTTCAAAACTTTTTTATAACTTCCTGGCTTAAGGTTTGGTATGCCAAAAGGATATTTTGTATCAAAGCAGAAGTACATCGCTCGGGAGAGAATCAAGCACCTTATTGATCTGGCAGGGAAAACTTTCTCTAAGTTCCCAAAGCGTGCAGATCATTATATTCAACTTGCTAGAAAGGTTGCTATGAAGGCTAGGATAAGAATTCCTTCACCTTTGAAGAAAAAGTTCTGTAAACATTGCTATAGATTTCTGCAGCCTGGAATCACATGCAGGGTAAGGACCAAAGGCGGTAAGGTAATATATTACTGTTTGCACTGTAAAAAATATATGCGTTTTCCTTTCTTGAAAGAAAAGAAGGCTAGAAAAAAGAAAATTTAACACGTCGTCTTCGTTGCAACTTATCAGGGCATAATTCTTTGAATATTCGTGGCCATTGTCTTTTCACAAAATCTCTTTCTCTGCCCATCATATGCCCAAAGCCTCTTTTGCGAAGCTCTCTATTAACTACTCCTCCAGAATGTGGGTATTTATACTTCTGTGGGAAAGGGCTGTGAAAACCATGGCTGTAATGTACTAGTTCGTGAGCTATTGTTGTGTCAACAATATACTCTGGTACTTTTTCACTTTTGAATAATCCATTTATTACAATTTCAGTATCTTTGTTCTTCATTCTTTTGATATGGCCAAATTTATTTTTCCATCTGCCTTTGAATCTTACCACTACATTATTCTTTCTCTCTAGATCCGGAAATAGAAGTTGCCATATCTGGCTTAGTCTTTCAGCTAACCAGTCATCATCTCTCATAGTAGAATAAAATAGAAACTTGTATAAAAATATTATTAACCTTTAATTATTCTTAATTTAGGTATCTCACTGAGCTGTTTTACTCCATCTTCGGTTATAGATATGAGTATTTCTTTTCTGAATCCTTCGACTTTTGGGAATTTTTTTGAAAGATTCTCTGCTCTTATGTAAATACCTGGTTCAAGCGAGAACGTTTGGCCTACTCCAAAGAATCCTGTAGGTATAACTGTTATAGCTCTTCCTATTCCATGTACTTGTATGTCAATAGAATGTCCTGTTACGTGAAGATAGGTTTTTGGGTAATGTTTCTCTATAATATTTCTTGCTGCGGAATCGGCATCCATTTTGGATTTTCCAGGGCCTATATTCTTAAGTGCTGCTTTTATCGATTTATCCATTATTTTATCATACTTCTTTATTCTTCTGGGTACTTTTTCCCCAAAATAGAACATGCATGTAGTGTCAGAACACATTCCTGATTTTAGTCTAACGCCTATATCAACTAGTAACAGATCATCTTCCTGAATCTTGTAATCAGATTGTTCTGAGAAGTGATGGACTTTTACTCCGTTTGACCCTGCTGCTATCAATGGATTAAAGGATAATTCTAGAACTTCGGAATATCCTAAAGCCCTTCTTTCAACAAGTTCTACTATTTCTTTCTCGCTTATTCCTTTTTTGAGTATTGTTTCTAAATACTCAAAAATTTCTGTGTTTATCTTGCATCCTTTTTCAATCTCTTTTATCTCATCAGGAATCCTTGCCGAGAATGTTTCTCTTATGAGGTCAATTTCTGTTGTGGCGAGTTTATCTTCTAGTGTATTTTTTAATACTTGATAGTTTCCTTCAGTCATCTCTTTATCGAAATGGACTATGTCAACATCTTGAAAGAAATCTGAGATTATTTTCTTAAACTCTGATGAATCATTATACTTGTAGATCTTATCAAAAGGGTGTCCTCTTAACCTTTCTGATTTATGTACTATAGCTACAGCCTTTCCAGGTTTTATCGCTATTGCATACTTGTTATTTTTTGAGAATCCAACCAGGTATGAAGTTAATGTTTGTGATGCTTTTATCCCTACTCCATTTATCATTAGGTAACCTTTGTTGAAAGATTTTCTGAACTTACTTTTTAATTCCTTTACTCTTTGTTTTTTTACTTTCTTTTTTGTATTGAAGATATATTCTTTCACTTCAGGTTTTACACCTAGTTTATTCCATAATTTTTCAGAAGATTCTATATTTACACCTTCTAGATAATCATTTACGAATGAATGTGACATCTGGTCTATTGGTGCATCTGATTCTGAATAATTGATAAGGATTGTTTTTCCTTTCAATGGATCAATTAGTTTTTTTGCTTCTAGTAAGAATGTCTGCTCATATTTTATGACGCTCTCTTTTTCTAGGACACCTGCGCTTATCACTCCGTCATATTCAAGATCTGATATTAGGCATGTCGGTTTTTCTTCTGCTGGTATGTAAAGAATTGCAGGTACAGAAGAATCACCACCTACTAGCATTTCAAAGTAAGGTTCAACGGAGTCAACCTCATGTATCAATAAACCATCTTTGTTGTTCTCTTTTAGATAAGTCTGTATCTTTTTGATAAGGTCTTGTCTTTCTTCCATTGTTAACCTTTTTATTTTTATCATTTCTTCTCAGGTATGAAAAGGCCTGAGTGAATATTTAAAGGTTTTTACACAGCCTTATAGAAACCTCTTTTTTAGGACATTTATCCTTTCTTGAACTGTGCTATTGTATCAATTAGATCGACATGTCCTAAGAATAGTGCTCTGCAGCAGAACCTTTTGAGTCCTAATTCTTCCATTACTTTACTTTTTTCTTCGCCTTTAGCTATCCTTTCGTTGTATTCTTCCCATAGATGGGCTACAGGTTTTCCGCATGCGTAACATCTGATTGGTATTATCATTTTGTCTCCTTAACGATACGATTTTTGTCTTTTAGCTCTTGGTTTTGAATCATTAGGTTTGTGAGGTTCGTTCCTTCTCACATCTGCGATTAATAGATGTCTATCATATTCTATGAATTTTTTCTTTAGTTCTGTGCTTTTTGTGAATTCAACTAATGATTTTGCAATTGATAATCTTGCTGCTTCACTTTGTGCTTGCCAGCCTCCACCATATACGTTGACATCAATATTTACTTTTTTTGCGACGTCTCCTGCAAGTTGTAGAGGTTCCATGATTTTTGCTCTTGCTAGAGCAGGAGTATAAACTTCTATGTTTTGTTTATTCACTCTGATTATTCCCTTTCCAGGTTTTAATGTGGCTCTTGCTATTGCTTTTTTTCTCTTTCCTGATACATGTATTATGTTTTTCATTCTCTCCAGCCTAGTTGTTGTGATATCTCTTTGATTGTTAAGTGTTTTGTTTTTTTGATGTTTTTAACATTTGCTTTTTCTATTGTTTCTGCTTTTTTCCCTTCAAGCTCTTTTGGGATTCCTATGTAGCATTTTATGTTTTTGAAAGCCTCTTTTCCTTTCCCTTGTTTGTAAGGAATCATGCCTCTGATTGATCTTTTTACGATTTTTTCAGGGTGTCTTGGGAAAAAAGGACCGTCTTTAGCGTGACCCCTATCAAATTTTTGATTGTATCTTGCTAGTATCTCTTCTCGCTTTCCTGTTACGACCGCCTTTTCTACATTAATCACATCTATTTTTTCACCTTGGAGTGCTTGCTTAGCTATAACTGTTGCCATCCTTCCAAGTATTAGATTTTCAGCGTCGATTATCATCCTATTATCCTCACTTTCTTGCCTTTAGGATTTTCTTTGATTAGTTCTTGTATGCTTAGTGCTTTTCCTACTTTGTTTATCTTTTCTTTTGCAGCTCCTGAAAAGTTCCATGCTGCAACTTTGATAGTATGATTGAGTTCTCCTTTTGAAAGGACCTTTCCTGGGATGATGACTGTTTCGTCTTTTTTTGTGACTTTATTTAGCTTATCTAGGCTGACTTCCCTTCTGCTTCTTGTTGGTTTTTCTAGTTCGCCAGCTATTACTTTCCACATTTTTACTTTTTCTTTAGTTCCCAAACTACGTAAATCTGCTATGAGTTTCTTCATGTTGGGGTTTGTTGGTCCTGTTCTTTTCATTTTGATTATGATGCGGGAGAAGGGGTTCGAACCCTCGCAGGCACTAAGCCACTAGGCCCTCAACCTAGCCCGTTTGACCACTCCGGCACTCCCGCGCCGAAAGTGTTATTTGATCTTTTTTAGCTCTTTACCGAACTCATCTAGTTTTCCGTCCATAAGTTCGATAGCTTTTGATAACATTTCTCC
>JAHIPG010000322.1 GCA_018894775.1 Nanobdellota archaeon | reverse complement strand
TTTCGCTATTTTAGAATATAAATCAAAAAAAGAACTCAAAAATCAGCTATGCACATACGGTGTCAAATCTTATAATAATACTCTATAGACCTGCGTATGGCATCAGTAAACTTATAGAAAGAAATAGTAGGTTTTCTTTTCTTTGATTTAATATTATCAAAAAAACTATTTCTTAAACTACGACCTAACTCCAACTGAACACCATTATTTTTTGGCCTGTTTGCCACATTCTTATAAGATTTAGCAGGATAATTCTTAGTATCAACGTTAAAATCTTTCAAGGCAAGATTAACCATGATAATACCTTTCAACTTTTCATTAAGTCCACCGATAGAAACATAATCTTCTAGCCCTTTCTTTCTAGTTCCGTGAAAACTAACAGCGATGTCAGAATTCTTTAACAGAGCAGCTAAACCGTCATGATTAAACTTATGAGAAGTTATATGATACTTAATTCTAGGCTTTTTCAAACCAGAAAAACTGAAATAATTCAAATCATTACCTGCGATAGTCTCTGCAATCTGGGCAGTACCTCTTTCAATAATGCCACCATGTATAGCCATAATGGTAACATCACTTGACCTATCGAGAAGAATTTCTTTATAATCAATACCTTCGACAGAATCCTTCTTCAATTTATCCAGAGACTTATAATGATCAGCCATAGTATAATACCTTAAAATATATGTTTTTAAATTTAACCTTTAGAAAAAAAGAACAGTAGGTGGAGCATAAGCCGTCTTCTGTCAGCCCCCGTTCAGCGCGGACGGGCTGTTCTAACATTCAACTAAGCGTCCTAATGACTTGCACTAGTCGGGACTCGCCGTTTCACCGTATCCCTACTCTCCTAGCTCAACTGGTTAACTCAGCTCCCTCGCGGGAACCTTCGCGAGCATCATAGCTCAAGAAAGGCCGTTTCGTTTCTGGGCGGTTGCCTCGGATCTCTCCGACTTAATACTTTTAAGCGACCGATTTTTAGTGGACGGACTTTCCTCACTCGTAAACGAGCGTCAGTTAGATGCTCCACCTACCTAGTCAAAAATATATACTGCAGAATATATAAAGGTTTCTAAAATCGATTAAAATAGAATAAAACTAGATAAACAGGATTCATAATCTATTATTAAACAAATTTATAAATAATATTTACCCTAATATAATCATGGTAATTAAAGCCAGAAATAAAATTTACATAATATATTCATTTTTCCTTATTTTGAATATCCTTCTGTTTACTTATAATATAATAAACAAAACACAATGGGCTCTTGATATTCTATTCTCAACTCTGATCATTACAGGAATATTACTAGCCAGCAAAAAACTTGAGATAACTCCGTTAGGTTTCCTTTTGATTAACTTAGGATTTTTACTCCATAACTTAGGCTCTTTCGGATTTTATTCAAAAACTTTCGGTTCATTTGAATACGATAACATTGTACATCTCTTTGCATCTATCACTGCAGCATATGTAGTATTCAATCTCATAGGTCATAAGCTACACATCAAGAAAAATAAAAGAATAAAAAAAACAGTGATAGACTATAACAAAATATTATTGATTCTATTAGTTATCGCTTCAGTTTCTATGCTCGGCACACTTGTCGAACTTATAGAATTCTCTGGTTTTTTATATCTCTGGGAAGGTGAAGGACTATTTTTTATAGGAATAGGTGACAGCAATCACGGAGGAGACACAATTGAAGGACAATACGTTGACACAATGAACGATATCTTCGTTAACACTATTGGTTCAATAATAGGGATAATTCTATTCTATAAATTCCGCTACAAAAAGAATTACTGGCTAAACTAAGGGCGTATTTCCAGATTCAATAGTTTCTTATTTATTTTTTAGGTTCTTAACCTTAAACTTCAAAGCAACAGAATTAATACAAAATATTTTCCTAGTATTATCCTTACAAAACTCGTTAATAAAATTAATCGTTTCTATCACAAAAACATTTATAAAAAGTTCTAGCCACTAATTAAAAGCATGGTAAAAATAGACATGGACAAATGCAAGCTATGCGGGCTATGCATATCATTTTGTCCAACCAAAGGGCTTGAAATAAAAGACAAGAAGATAGTCCAAAAAGAGGGAGTAAAATGCACTAAATGCAAAATGTGCGAAAATTACTGTCCTGATTTAGCTGTAGAGGTGGAATAGTTGAAGAAAATACTAATGCAAGGGAATGAAGCAGTTGCAGAAGCAGCTGTGAAAGCAGGAATCAAATTCTACGCAGCATATCCCATCACACCAGCATCTGAGATAATGCATGTTATGGCCAAGAAAAAAGATATAAAATTTGTGCATGCAGAAGATGAAATAGCAGCTGTGATGATGGCCATCGGAGCCTCAATATCCGACGGTAAATCAATGACCTCAACATCAGGGCCCGGCTTCAGCCTAATGCAAGAATCAATAGGTATGGCTACCATGACAGAAACGCCTCTAGTCATAGTTAATGTGCAGAGAGTAGGGCCAAGCACAGGAATGCCAACACTACCATCACAAGGAGATGTTCTACAATCAGCATACGGCAGCCATGGAGATAGATATCCAATTGTATTCTATCCAAATTCAGTATCAGAAATGTACAAATATACTATTGAATCATTCAATGCTGCAGAAGAAAATCAAGGACCTGTAATACTTTTAAGTGACGGATTTTTAGGCCACTTATATGAAACAGTAGAACTGGACAAGATAGATTACAAGGTAAAAGACAGAAAAGGGAAAAAATTCGGAACAGGTAACAGACATTATACTGGTTTGATATCAAAAAATGGAATTCCTATGACAAAAGACACTAAAGTATATAGAGAATGGATCAAAAAAGTAAAGGAAAGAACAGAAAAAATAGCCAAGAACTATGCATTCTACGAATATCTAGAAAATGAAAAATCAAACACATTGCTAATAGCATATGGAATAACATCAAGAGTTATCCTCCCATTAAAAGAAAAATATTCCATATTCAGACCCATAAGAATGTTCCCAGTATTAGAAAAAGAACTGAAGAAAATATCTGAAAAATACAAAAAAATCATAGTCATAGAAATGAACGACGGACAGTACAAAAAAGAAATTGAAAGAGTACTCAAAAGAGAAATAGAATCAATACCAATTTTAGGAGGATCAATCCATCTTTCAGAGATAAAAGATAAACTAAAATGAACTTCAAAGATTACCTCAAGATAGAAAGATTCCCATCAAGCTGGTGTCCAGGATGCGGAATAGGAATAGTTGTATGTAACACAGCAAGAGTATTTGAAGAATTGAAGCTGAAAAAAGAAGATATAACAGTTGTCTCAGGAATTGGATGCACGGGCAGGGCAGCAGGATACTTCAACATGGACACAATCCATGGCCTGCATGGCAGAGCAATACCACTCGCTGAAGGAGTAAAGATTGCCAGACCAGATATGAAAGTAATGGTATTAAGCGGAGACGGAGACCTAATAGGAATAGGTGGAAACCATCTAATACATGCATGCAAAAGGAACACAGACATAACAGTCATATGCAACAATAATCATATCTATGGAATGACCGGCGGACAAAGAAGTCCTATGACAGACAAAGGAATCAAAACAATAACATCACCATATGGCAATGAAGAAGACCCGGTAAACGTGCAAGGCATAGTAAGGGCAAACAAAAGATTCTTCGCAAGAACAACAACATTCCACATACTACATATGAAATCAGTAATAAAAGAGGCCATACAACACAAAGGATTTTCATTTGTAGAAATAGTTTCAAACTGTGTAGAAAATTACGGAAGAAGACTAGGGTTCAAGAATGCTTATGACATGCTCCTAAATTTCAAACAAACATACAAAATAGTAAAAGATGCTAAAGAGCTTGAGTGGGACGAGATAGGGATAATAAAATGAACAAAAAAATAAAACTAGTCGGTACAGGAGGCCAAGGGATAAAACTATTAGGCCATGTATTAGGAAATGTGTTATCAGAAATAGACTATAATGTTTCACTAAATTTTGAGTTTGATACATCAGTAAGAGGAGGAAACATCTCTGCCGATTTGATCTACTCTGATGAACCAATAGAGAATCCAGTAATAGAAAAGGCTGATATACTCCTACAATTAGGCGGGAAACAATCCGATACAGTAAAGATAAAAGCAACAGAAAAGATTGTAGAAAAAAACATATGCAATCAAGAATGCACAAAATGCGACCTTAAATGCGAAAATGGAAAACAAATACCTTTCTATGATGTCGCCAATAAAAAATTCGGCAGCAAGATATACATGAACATGCTCGCAATAGGAATAATACTAAAACATATAGGTGTAGACATCACCAAAGTAAACTTGAAAAAAGGTCTGCCAGAAAGATTCATTGAGCAGAATATTGAAGCGATAAAATACGGCTATAGTTTCAGTGATTAGACTAATTATTGATATAAGAAAATAGGGAAGGATAAGAATGTATGACCAAAACAAAGCGCATTATCTTGTAGTAACGGGAGTAA
Organism: Nanobdellota archaeon; assembly: GCA_018894775.1. Taxonomy (GTDB): domain Archaea; phylum Nanobdellota; class Nanobdellia; order SCGC-AAA011-G17; family VGLX01; genus JAHIPG01. The sequence goes on along the minus strand of JAHIPG010000322.1, from coordinate 7,494 downwards.
TAGTAAAAGATGGGAAGTTTTTAATAACAAAAAGAGCGCCGACAGAAAAGGCTTTCCCAAACAAATGGACTGTACCGGGAGGAAAATTAGAGTTAAAAGATTATACAAGTAGACAAAAAGATACATCATCACACTGGTACAATATCTTTGAACATCTTTTAAGAAGAGAGGTAACAGAAGAAACGGGGTTGGAAATTAAAAATATAAAATACCTGACAAGCTTATCTTATATAAGATCTGATGGAATACCGACCATAATCGTGAGCTTATACGCAGATTACCACAATGGGGAAATTAAGCTTTGCCAGGATTTAACAGATCACGCTTGGGTTACATTAGAAGAATCTAAAGACTATGAACTTATAGAAGGCATATACGAAGAATTAGAAATGTTAGATAAAGCCTTAAAGGGTGAAAAAATTAATGAATGGAAAAAGGGTTCTTAACTCAAAAACTTTTTATACCTGTATATTTAAACTCAAAAGGTATGAAGTTGAAAGAATATCAAGGAAAAGAGATATTCCATGATAATGGTATAAAGATTCCTGACAGTTTTCTGATAACTTCCCCAGAACAGATTAAAGAACTGAAAGGAGAAGTTGTTCTAAAAGCTCAAGTACTTCATGGTGGAAGAGGTAAAGCAGGTCTGATACAGACAGCAACACAGGAAGATGCTAAACAGAAAGCAGAAGAGATGTTCAAAAAAGATGTCAAAGAAATACTTGTAGAAGAAAAAGTTGATGTAAAAGAAGAATATTACCTTTCTATAACAATCGACAGGACAGAAAAGAAAGCTATGTTAATGTTCTCCAAAGAAGGTGGAATTGATATAGAAGAGTTAGCAGAAAAACATCCAAAAAAGATAAAGAAATACTATCTTGACGAAGAATTTTCTCCAAAAAAAACAGCTAAAGAATTAGAAATCCCACAATGGCTCATAGAAAAACTTTACGAAATATTCAAAAAGTATGATCTAGAACTGATAGAAATAAATCCATTAGTGAAAGTTGATGACAATCTTCTTGCCTTAGACTCAAAAATTATTGTTGATGACAATGCACTATTCAGACAAAAGTTTGAGAAAGACGAAAGCCTAACAGATATAGAGAAAAAGGCAAAAGAAGCAGGACTAAGCTATGTAGAACTTGAAGGAAACATAGGAATAATAGGAAATGGTGCAGGACTAGTCATGTCCACACTTGACATGGTAAACCATTATGGCGGAAAGGTTGCCAATTTCTTAGACGTCGGCGGAGGAGCAGACAAAGAAAAGATGGAAAAATCACTGGAACTAGTCATGATAAAAAAACCAAAAGGCATATTCATAAACATCTTCGGAGGAATAACAAGATGCGATGACATAGCACAAGGACTGATAGACTACAAAAAAGAACACAACATTGAAATACCTGTAGTCATAAGGATGATAGGAACGAATGAAGAGGAAGCAAAGAAAATTTTAGAAGAGAATCAAATCCACTTCATAAATTCAATGGAAGAAGGCGCAAAAAAAATCGTGGAACTGGTAAAATGAAAAAGCTATCAAAAATACTAGAAGAACAATTCAACAACTACGCAGATATAGAGATACAGGATATCTACAAGCTCTTATATCAATCAAACTTTGGTTGTGAGCACGCAGTGGACCAAAACAGCAGGCATTGGCTGCACCAAGAATATGATAAGACGGTTCCATCAAATGGTAGAAAAATAATAGATATAATATCTCCAAAAGACAACATATACAGGCTGAACATAGCACCATACAAATTCAAGGGTGGAGATAAAGATAAACTGTTTGATTGGTTCTACAGCTCTTCAAAGATAAATATTGGAACACAGTATGAGTTTCGCCTGCTATGGGACGAATTCAAGATGATAAATCAAAAAGAGAAATACTTTGAAGATAAAAAAGTGCTAAGCTTTGAAAAGATAATAAGGTACCACCTGCCAATAATGCACCACTCTTATAATTACAGGCAGGCGAACGAACCTAGCTACAGGATTGTAAACCGTTTAACAATAGATACCTATATGCAGAACATATGCTTCTAGAATATGAAAATAAAAAATCTTAAAGATATAGGTAAGACAGAAGATAGGAAAATAGCAATCAGCATAATTGAAAAAGGAATAGAATCCGTTCTTCCAGAAAACGTCATCAACAACAATGTAAAACTAGAATCAGGAATCCTAAAAATCCAGGATAAAGAGTTCAATCTGGAAGATTACAACAAGATTTTCATCATCGGCTTTGGGAAAGCATCATACCAGATGGCAGAAAGCATAAACAACCTATTAGGTGACAAGATAGAAAAAGGTTATGTTAATTCTAACATTAATAAAAAAATAGGAAAAATAGAAGTGATAGAAGCAGGCCATCCAATACCTAATAAAAAAGGTATGGAAGGAGCTAAAAATATATTATCAATAAAAACTGGGAAAAAAGACCTTGTGATATGTTTAATATCAGGCGGAGGATCATCCATGCTGGCACTGCCTGAAGAAGGGATAACACTGGAAGACTTACAATCTATGAATGATATATTTGTCAAGGCCGGATCAACCATACAGGAAACAAACACAGTAAGGAAACATATATCACAAGTCAAAGGTGGAAAGCTGGCAGCCAAACTACAACCAGCGACGATAATATCATTAATAATTTCCGACGTGGTAGGAGACGACCTGAGCGTGATAGCATCAGGCCCTACTTCAGCTGACAAAACAACATTTAAGGAATCTATCGAGATAATAGAAAAATACGGGCTAACAGAAATATTACCATCAAGCATATTAGAACATCTCAAAACAGGACTGGAAGAAACGATAAAAGAAGGGGATGAAATACTTGAGAACGTACACAATTTCATAATTGCAAATAATCGCGTAGCACTAGATGCTATGAAAAAAGAGGCTGAAAAACACGGCCTTAAAGCAGAAATAATAACATCCTCACTAGAAGGAGATGTAATACAGGTAGGAAGATACATAGCCAATGAAATAACTAACGCAGAAAGTGATAAAGCACTTATATTCGGAGGAGAAACCACTGTAACAGTCAAAGGTACAGGCACAGGAGGAAGAAACCAGGAACTGCTTCTATCAATCATAGAAAATATAAAAAATCAGGACGTTACAATAGCTGCAATAGGAACAGATGGCATAGACTTTTTTGAGGTTGCAGGGGCAATAATCGACGGAGAATCCTACCAAAAATCTGCAGAACTTGAACTAAACATAACAGAATATCTTAATAACAATGATTCTTATAACTTTTTCAAAAAGATGAACGACCAGATAATAACAGGTCATACAGGAACAAATGTAGGTGATATAATCCTAGGAGTGAAAAGATAATGGCAATCATAATAGATGAAAATACAAAATGTATAGTCCAAGGGCTAACTGGCAAACAAGGAAGTTTCCATACAAAACAGATGAAAGAATATGGAACAAAGATAGTATCAGGGGTAACACCAGGAAAAAAAGGAGAAAAAGTTGAAGGCATTCCGGTATTCAATACAATAAAAGAAGCATTAGAACATGAGAAGGCAGAAATATCCGTAATGTTCGTACCGCCAAAATTTGCAAAAGATGCCGCATTCGAAGCATTAGAAAATGATCTACATCTAGTAATAATCACAGAACACATACCAGTACATGATGCCATGGAAATAATGGCACTCGCAAAGAAGAAAAATAAGATAGTCATAGGACCAAACTGTCCAGGAATAATATCCCCAGGAAAAAGCAAGCTGGGAATAATGCCCAACCACATATTCAAAGAAGGAAAAATAGGAGTGATATCAAGATCAGGAACACTAACCTATGAAATCGTAAATGAACTTACAAACTCCGGATTCGGACAGAGCACAGTCATAGGCATCGGAGGGGATCCTATAATAGGCCTTGACTTCATAGAAGGGCTGAAGAAATTCGAAAAGGATGATGATACAAAAGCAGTGATACTAATTGGAGAGATTGGCGGCAACATGGAAGAGAAAACAGCAGAATTCCTAAAAGATTATCCAAAGCCAGTAATAGCTTACATCGCCGGAAGGACAGCACCAAAAGGAAAAACAATGGGGCACGCAGGAGCAATAATACAGGGAAACGCAGGAACAGCAGAACAAAAGATAAAAGCTTTTGAAAAATCAGGCATAAAAGTTGCAGAGCTACCTTCAGAAATAATCAAAATGTTAAAAGATGCTAAATTTAGTTAATATTTTTCTTTTAGTAAACCCAGTAATTTCTAATCCCCCTACTTTCTCTTCCAAAGCATCTTTATAAATGCGAAGCAAAACTTTAAAAACATAAATAAAACCCTTATTTTTAGAATGAAGATGCCAAAAAGCTTTATACCTTGTGAAAAGGATTTAAGCAAAAAAACGGAAGAATTATTAAAAGAACCAGAAAGAAGCCTGGAAAAAAATATTCAAGATATAGAAAATGTAAAAAAAGAAGGAATAGAAATAGAAAAGTCTGATTATATCATTGAAGAAGAACAAGGTCAAGAGTGGATTAATAAAGTTGAATCATACATCAAGAACATGGATCTGCCTAATGGAATTAAGATTCACTCACATAACTGGTACTATGGAATGTGGTTAACAAATCCGCCAGGGGTAACAATATCAGAAGAAAGACTTGTAACAGTAGAGAAAAAAAATAAATATATCCCGCTCTTTAAAATAACAAAACAGGAAAAAAGACGCCACCCACTCATCTATGTTTATTATAATAAAGGAATAGTATGTGAAGATAGAAACTACGAAGATACTGCCATCAAACTGGCAAAGAAATTAGGCCAAAAAAGTATAACAACAAGTTACTAATAAATTCTTATCAGAACAACTTTTTAACACTGTCTAAAGTGAACAATATAATAGCATTAGCCTGCATCCGAGTAGGATAGAAAGGTTCCTGCTTCTTATGAACAGAAAAAATCCTAACTTGGTTGATAAGATGAATCTGCTGTGTAAGCCCAGGATCAAAAGTTACATTCTTCTCAGTAAGCTTAGCTATTAATTTTCCTAGACCAATCCCAGGACTCTTCTCCAATGCATCATTTCCTGTTACCTCATAATACTTTCTATGCAGAACAGTCTCCATTATACGACCACAGATAATAACACAAGAACGATAACAGCCAGATTGGTAACACTTAGATATCTCCTTAATATCTGCATCAACCTCCTCCTTAATATCAGAATGCAAATCAGGAGTCGTAATGTTTATCTCCTTCGTCCGAGGAATATCCTGTAAATTATTAAGAACTTTCTTTATATCATCTACCAAGATTATCATCTCCTTAACATCATAATCATTGTAAGCCCTCTCAAGATCATTCACCATATTGAATAATGTGAGGATATGAGGCTTATTCGATTCCACAGTAGCTAAAGCAGCAAGATTCCAAACCTTACTCTTGATAACATTCATATTACGAATGACAGAGTTCTTATAAGTATCAACCTTCCTCTTCTTCACATTAAATGTAATGATGCTATCCGGCTTCTTACTGAGGTCAGCCTTATGATACGCTGCATTAAGCAAAGCCTCCTCAAACGAATTTACAGAATTTTTGAACAAAGCAAGAGTCATAATAGGAAAATAGTGAAGATTATTTTTATAGTTTCTGTAAGTAGAGTATAATGAAAGAAATTATCTTCTGGGAATAGGCTCTAACTTATCATAATCCTTATGCAACATCTTGATATAAGAGTCTACATCGCTCTTATCTATACTTTTACCTTGATTGCGGTCAATCTTCTCTTTATATAACTCATCCACTATTATCCTATAAAGCTCGAAAGAATTGCTCAAATTCTTCTGATTAGCAAGATTAACCTTCTCCTTACCTTTAGGTGTAAGGACATAGACAGAATCAGGCATGCCATAGCCATTATACTTAAAATCAAAAATATCAACACTAGATGGAGTATTAGGATACAGAACATCATCAGGAAATGAAATACCTACCATGAGATACTCATCATCATCAGCCTCGCCATGAGTAAGAACAGCAACTCTAAACTCACTGCCAAACTGGCCATACTTTGGAATCCTAACACCAATCATTTGATGCTTAGTACCTTTAACATATATCTCCAGCCTCTTAGCCTTCTTAGGAGTATGACTATTCGCACAACCTGTTGCCAGAAGAGCAACTAAGCCTAAAGCAACCATTCCAGCTTTCAAGGTTTTCTTAATCTTTTTCTTCATTTTAGAATCAATTCTCTGGCGGATCTACAGAGGGAAAGTTAGGTGATTTTTGATAGGAAACTACCTTATCATAATAGCTATTGAAAACTAACACTTCTTCAATCGTCCCATCAGCACCTATATCCAATTCCTGGGTGACTTCACTTGTAGCAATATCTTCGTATACAGTCAGTCTTAAATCTGGTTTCTGATCAACACCCAAATCGTATTCAATAACAAGAGTATTACCATAATATTCAACCCCTGGAGATTTCAAGTGTTCTAATGGCTGAAGAACTTTAAGTTTTACCAAGTGAGATGTAGGCATTGAATACCATTTTTTTCCATTTTCATCTACACTTTCCTCAACATCTAAGCCTAATTTCTTGACAAACTCTCCATAAAAGCACTGATTAGTTGTCAAGAAAGTTATATCTCCATCTAGACTATTCCTTGGTTTGAATCCTTCCTTATCTGATTCAGCAAAAGCGAAATCATTCATGTATTCAGTAACATTAGAATCTATCTGATTAGACAGTCTAGCCCTATCAGAATACGCAGGCATACCTGAAGTTTTTATTGAACTTTCCTCCTTAGTAAAATCCCTGGAATTACAACCAGATGCTAATGTAACAGCTGCACATAAACTTGCTAATGATAATATTTTTTTTATTTTCATTTGAAAAACCCCCTAACAGTGTTGGAAAGATGGATAGGAATAGTGTTTATAAGAGTTACTTTTATTCAGAAGGATACTTCCAGCCCAATGTTATTAGGATTACACCTACGACAAAAACCGGAACGTAATCCACGTTATAGAAATGATTGCCTCTAATGCCTACCAGAAACATGAGAAAACCGAAAACAAAAAACAATTTCTTAAGGAGATTCTTAACCATACTTGTTTTTAAGAATTGTAATAATTTAAGCTTTTCTAAAGAAAAAAGCGTCCCGGGCAGATATTTGGCTCTAATGGTATATCTTTGATTCCGCTTATATAACTGAAGAATTCTTAGTTTTTCAAAAACTTAAAACTTAACGTCCAAATCAAAAATTTTCTTCACCAAGGGGGCAAATTCTGTTTTCTGGAACTTAATTTTTGGAACAGAAATAAGCTCTGTTAGAGGGTCATTTAATATGCACTTGTTTTCCTGGAGAATCTTTAAATGATCGGATATGAATGTTTTGTGCCCTTCATAATCTTTAGACAGACCAAATAATACACAATCAGTATCATTCAACATCAAGAAAATTATTTGCGGCTGTGATACAATTAGTTTAAGCGTC
>JAHIPG010000321.1 GCA_018894775.1 Nanobdellota archaeon | reverse complement strand
TGCAACCGGTGGCTGCAGTTTTTGATATGTTTCATAGAATCGTTTCATATTCCAGAGATTTGCAACAGAATAGCCTCTCATCTTAGAATACTTTAGCCTTAGGTCTTTTGATAGGTTCTCTACGACTGATTTTCCATAGGCTGCGTTTTTGCTAAGCTCTTTGCCTATGTTCCAGTAAGCTTTTAGAAGCGCTTTGTTTACTTCAGAGAATGCTTTTAGTTTCGATTGCTCTATATGGCTTATTATGCTGTTTAGGATTTTATCATATCTCTTTTTTGATGTTGTTAAATCTTTCATTCTATAGATAATATCTTATTTAGTATAAATTATTTCGCTCGGATTTTTGGAAGGATTTCCGGAATTTCTTTGAACAAAACTTTTATATACTAGAACATGTAGTTTGCAGAACAATATTCAAGGTAAAATACACTATGAAAACTAAAAAAGTTATTGAAAGTTTGGATAAGATAATCGATTTAGCAGGTTCGCTTTCTAGTAGCCATGGAGAGCTTGACCACTATGATCAGAAGCTTTCTGGAACAAAGAACCGTAAGAAAGGCTACCAGGTACGTTTTCAGTCTTTCCGTGATAATAGTGCAAAGCTGGAATACGTGCATAACTATCTTATGGGCGATGTTGAATCTTTCTTTCTTAAAGTAACCCTTGGTTATGCTCATATGGATGATGCACAGGCCAGGATTCATATGGATGAACATACGACTATTGAAGGCTGGATGACTATGAGGGATAAGAATGTACTCTATGGTGAATATAACATGGAGAATATTGCTGCTGCTGTAGATTTCAAAGATGGTGACAAACCACAGAACAGGTTCGCTAAAGAGCTTGGCAAGAATATTGTCAATGCTGTTGATGAATACTGGGAAATACTTAAGAGGTAAAGAAAATGTATATGCCAAGAGAAAGAGTCAAAAACGCAATGGACACGTTAGAATATTTGGTTGAAAGTGCTAGGAGTGGCTTTTCTTGCCATGGTGTTGATAGGGAAGGAAGGTATTATACTACTGTTACAGAGAAAAAGAACGGCCGTAAGAAAGGTTATTATGTCCGTGAGGCTTCTATTGTTGCTAATAATGTATCTTTCGGTAATTTTTCCCGTGGCGATATTTTGGAGTTTGTCCAGTTCTATCATAAAGGGGATGTTGATAATTTCTCTTTGAGGATAACTATGGGTGATGCGGATCTTGAGCATGAGGATCAGTTCAAGGTGAGAGAGAACACCACTATTGAGACTTGGATGGCCTTGGATGATGGTCGGGTTATGGCTGGAGCTTATAACATGGATAATATTGAGGCTGCTTTGAATTATCAGACTGATGATAAGATTGAGAAGAGATTTGTCAAAGAGCTGAATAAAAATATCTTCAACTCTCTGAAAGTCGGTCGTGATAAGATTCACGAGATACTTTACGGAAAATGAAAAAGCTGAAACAGATAATCGCAGAATATGAGTCTCTTACCGGTTTGAGTATTGAGGATGTTAAAGATATTGGAAGTCCTTTCAGTGATTATGTTACTAAGATATCTAACGCTTATATTACTAAACGAATTGATGAAGAGACCTGTGAGAGTCTTTTAGATGAAGTCGTCCGTACAGCTTTTTTTAAGCAGAAGGTTATCATGGATGATTATCAGCGTGATGGGATTGTTTTTGAAAGGCTGCATTGTATTGATCTTACACTTCTGAAGGCTGAATCCAAGTGGAATCTTGAGATGACGTTGAAGAAGTATAAATGAAGATTTTCCGGCTGTTTTGGGCTTAACGTAGTTCTTACATACGTTCTCCCCGTTCCCGAAGTGGCACGTAAGGACTAAAAACAATTACAAAGAATTCATATTATCCCTAATTTCTTAAGGTATCCCCTTGCGTTCTCCTTGAACTCTTCACCTTCGCCGAACATATTCCTGAACAATGATGCACTGCTCTCCATCTGGCTCTCTATAAGCATTTTCTGCTGCTCAAAATGCCTGTTATCCTCTTTGAGCTTCTTTGCGTAAAATTCTACATAGTCCATATCTGTTACCGGCTTCATTCTAACTCTGATTCAACTATAGGCTTATATTCTTTAAATTTCTTTTCATCCAGGATATCTGAAAAAAAAGTCCTTAAATGCTTGGCATCCGCCATATCCTTATTACT
>JAHIPG010000320.1 GCA_018894775.1 Nanobdellota archaeon | reverse complement strand
CCTAAATAGGAATTTCTATTGATAAGTATGCTATTCAAGATATAAGCATCTTCTCTTTCAACATATTCCAACTGATTGACTTTTCCTTTAATTCTTATTTCTTTGTTGCTATACTTCTCAAAAATATGAGTAATTTCACCTTCAACAATACATTCAATATCTTTTTTACGTTCTCCTAAACTAATTTTGTTATTATATAATCCATTTTGATACATTGTTTCTAAAAATTTTATATCCTGTCCTGAATGGGAAGCGAGATTGTAACCATGACTATGCCATACACCCATAACATCCATCCCTTCTGGTTTTTTTGTATCATAGAACCCTCTTCCTTCTGCTTCTCCTACAGTAACTTTTTGGTTTTGATCTAGGATTACATCTCTTACAATTTGGTCTTTCTTTTTAGAATCTTTCAATAAATATCCTAAACATTCATAATCTGCACCTATAATTTCAGAAACTTTTTTTGAGTAGAAGTTCATCTTTTCAAAAGCTTCTTGAGTTACCTTGATTGTTTTTATTTCAGGTATATTTTTTTTATAAGGGTTATATATCATGGCAATCACATCCGTTAGTTTTTTTATGGCATAAACAACTCAAAATTTGACTCGAGACATCAAATTTATAAGAATCAACAGCCTTTGAGTTGTAAGTCAATTTCTTTCCGTGCAAGGAACTATACTTCTTGGGGTACATTAAAGGTTTAATTTCCGAAGCCATTAAAGCACCCACAAAAGCATTAGCCATAACAACATTAGATTCTCTGATATTATTACATCCTGCTCGGCTATTCTCCTCTGCTTTTTCTTCTGCTAACATCAAATCGGCGCCACCCTCACATCTATAACAATTAGAAAAATCTGCAATTGCATTAAATGTGGTAACAGCCCCATTCACAAAAGGAATATGTTCCTCTATAGAATATTTATTTAACATCAACCTATATTCCATGTTATCTAGGCATGAGAAGATTGCATCATACTTCTTCAGCTTAGAAATATCTTTCAAATAATTATCATGGGGTTGGATATAAGATTTGCCAGTGATTTTATTTATCCTGCTCGCAAGTGCGCTTGCCTTGTGCTTTCCAATCGCATCGTAATAAAAAACCTGCCTGTTAAGGTTGTGATCTTCTACAATATCACCATCGTACAGATCTATACTTCCAACACCCATTAAGGCGAGGTTTAAACACACATAGGTTCCAATCCCTCCTGCGCCGACAACAAGCACTTTCTTTTTTGATAAATTATCTCTATTCTCATTGAATGAAAGTCCTGAATTAAATCTATTTTCAGAATATAGTGAAAAGTCAACTTTACTTTCCAAAGAATGTTCATTATCAAGAGGGAGAATTGCTTTTCTTATCTCATCTAAGACAATAGCGGATATTAGGCCACTAGTGAAATTGCCTTGTTCTAATCCTTCATACATTCCCAATGAAAAATTGTCGTTAACCAGCCCTATTCTTTTAGTTTTTTTGGGCTTGCCCAATATTAGAGGCTCTGTTTTTGGAACTTCATAGATTCGTATACTTCCATTATTTTCACTTGAAGAAGCACTTATTATTTTTTTAATGCCTTTTACTTTTCTAGAGATAGCCTTGCATTCTTTTTTTGAGTATGGATCATTTGTTAAGTCAACTAATACATCTGGACTTTCTATTAGGAAATCCAAAGGCCGGCTATTTAATCCCTTTATGTTTAATTCAGGGTTTATTTCTTTGACCTTAGTTTCCAGGCCGTCAACTTTTTGGCCTTTATAACCTGTTAATAAAAACTCATTTTTATCTTTTTGATAAGGCATGTTATCTATAACTTTAACATTCTTAATCCCAAGACCTGAAAGGTATAAACATAAATAATTTGTTAAAGGTCCTGCACCCAATATACAAACCTTACCGTTTTCTAATTTATCCTGGTCAAAAATCTCTTGTCTTCTGTAGTCCCTCATCTTACATTACTCACTCTCCTTGGATCGTAATCTTTAGTTTCTAAGCTTTCGAATTGAGGTTCGTCTAGAGTGTGATGTGCACCTGAAGCACCATAGTATCCTCCTAATAGGTGCATTTTTGCAAGGCCTAATAGTGTCCTTACTTTGTCTTCAATATTCATTCCTGCAACTGCCTTTTTGTAATTTAGATTTCCTTTACAAATTCTTTGATAAGTAGAAGGATTTTGAGAAGGAAGTGAGGGATGGATATAGGAATTTATTACAATTGGTTCAAACCATTGGAATTTATTCCTATATTTTTTAAGTTGAAGTCCTATTTTTGCTTCCCCAAACTGATAATATTTCCCATCTTGCTTTAAAACGTAAGGTTTTACTTTCTTTGTTGCAAAGAAACCCTTACTGTCTTTTTTGAATCCTATTTCTTGTTTAGAATCATAATATTCTCCTTTCTTTAGTATGTCAACCAATTTTTTTTTCTCATTTATTTTACTTACTTTTCTTAATAATGAATTTTCTCCTTTTGTTAGATTAGTATACAGTTTGTCTTCTATCTTTTTTACATACTCTTTTTCCATATCTTTTAATTGACGAGAATCTCTTTCACCTATATCATAGTAAGTTCCATTTATTTTTAGAGAAAGAGACTTTTTTTTACACTTAGTTAATTTATAAAAACGACCTTCCCAAACAAAATAATTTCCTTTGACTATATCATCTATCAAATAGGATTGTTTTTCATTATTCTTTTGTTTAAGGATTAGAACTTTAACTTCATTTTTTTGTTGAAAATACTTTTTTAGAATTCTGAATAATATCAGTTCTGCTGAATCTATATCTTTACTGAGCTGGTGGTAATCTTTTTGTATAGACTTTTCGTTATTTACAATTTCTTGGATGAGAGTGTTACCATAATCTTTGATTTGTTCATCATAATTTGAAAAATAACTTTCTTCTAGTTGGCTTAATTTTAATCCTTGATATATCCCAAATGTTTTGCCATCAACAGATATTTTTCCTGCACCTCCTTTGGCATCTTTGTAATCATATATTGTTTTATTCACTAGGAAGAATGTATTTTCATTAAAAAATTTATAAAAAAAAGTTGGTGGAAGTTTCATTTCCCACCTACTTTAGATCTTTGACGTACAATTATGTCTAGGTAATCAGTCATTTCTTCTTCGAATTCCCTTTCTACAATGTAGTCTGAAACTGCGTCCCCTAAACTCATAAAAGGGCTTTCTTCATTACTTGCATTTCTCAAGAACTCGTTTGTCTTAGGGTCATAAACCATAACTTCTACTACTTTACCAGCGCTTTGTTCGTCAAAATAGTTTTGTACTACTTCTGCAATATTTTTATAGCTATCTTCTCCAGATTCAAGAGCTTGTTCTACCATAGAATCAATCACTTTTTTGAATGATCCTTCTTTGTAGGTATCACTATCCTCCCTAAAGCTTACATAAATTCCTGCTCCATACTTCTTTTCTTCTGCTGTTGATTTATTGAAGCTAGCTTCTGTGTTTAGTCTTGCAAACAAATCTGTCATTTTTTTCCAACCTCCTTAAAGTTGTTTAAGAATCTTATAGTCAGCTATTTTAATATCAATTTTCCAAAAATCATCGGAAAAATCACAAATCACAAGAAAACTTTCCGAACTAAACCAAAAACTTTTCGAAAAAACTCACAAAACAAGAATTATTTCCGAACAAAACATCAATAACTCAGCCACTCAACCTCATCTTCACTCAATTCCAGCTGATCTATTATCTCCTGCCCCTGTCTTTTCTTAAAAATAAACCTCAAATAAGGTAATGTATCAGTCAAAACTCTCTTTGTAGATGAATGGGTAGCGGCAGCAACCTTCTCAGCAATCGCATTCCTTTTACCATACTTCATCTTAGCCTTCCAAAGCTTCAAAATCCTTGTAGTCGGCTTATAACTCACATCCTCTTTATTCTTCTCTTTCTTAGCCAGAGCAACACCAGCAGTAAGCAAACTGTTGATATAAACCAGGAATCTCCAATGCTGCCAGCGCATAATCCTTCCCTTGAATACATCAGCACGGGAAACAGCCTCATAAGCATTCATCAAATCATAATCCTTATACTCTTTTGGCAAGTTTTCATCCAGCCAAAGCAAACAATCATTAAGATTCAAATCAGTCTTATCAAACGCTCTCAAGACATTCTCAGGACTCTTGCTCTTAAAAATCAACTTCAAAGCATTAAGTATAGAATCTCTCTGTTCCCTCTCACCAAGTTCATCCAAGCTATCAAGAACTTTTTTTGTAACGCAAATAGTCTGCAAATCATTTATCGATGACCGAACATCCCCTCCAGACCTTCTAGCAAGATCCTTCAAAACATCTTCATCATACTTAATCTTTTCAGCATCACAAATCCTCTTAAGAATATTAAACACAGACAGATAAGATAATGTGGAAAGCTCTATAAGCTTACACTTCCTTCTTATGCCAGACAGCTTCCGGTTATAAGGATCCTCAGCAGTCATCACAATAGGATGCTTGCTATCAGAAATAATCTTAGCTAAAGCCTGAACACAGCCCCTATCCTTTGTTCCGGAAAGAATATCAATCTCATCAATAAGTATAAGCTTACCTTTGCTGAAAAGACTCATCTGCTTTGCAGAATTACCTATGACAGATTCAATCCCTTTCTTATTACGGACATCTGAAGAATTAACCTCCAAAACCTCTAAATCAAGCTCTTTAGCTACAGCATAAACAGAACATGTCTTGCCACCACCAACCCTGCCATAAATCAGCGCAGCACCTTTCTTATAGTTCTCAATAAATTCCTTAAGCTCTAATAAAGATTTACCATGCCCTTGAACTTCCCCTAAAGATTTAGGCCTGTACTTTTCAGTCCAAATTAATTTCATATTAATAGTCTCTTTTAGGAAGTTTATATT
>JAHIPG010000030.1 GCA_018894775.1 Nanobdellota archaeon | reverse complement strand
GCATTTGTCCCAAAGATTATCAATAACGGACAACAACCCTTTTATTTCTTCTTTATTTAGGTAATTCATATTGTTTTACCTCCCCTGCTGTCCATTTGCATTATCAGAAACGGACATCTAAAAAATCTGAATTTCTTATTATTTCCTGTTTTTGTTATTTTATTTGCTGTAAATGTAGGGTTATCATTACAGGTTTTACAGCCCCCTAAATCCTCTGTGCTACAAACCGTTAGTCTCATGCTATACCCCCTACTAATTCCAAGTCCTTTTTCCTAATTCTATATTTGATGTTGCTGTTGCGTGCAATCAAAACCGCTTTCGCTGTCATATCCCTAATATAATCCTCTGCTAATTCACGCATAAGATTTACTGTGTCTTTTGGTAGCCAAAGATTATGTCCTGTTTTTTTCATAATTTTTTTAACTGTGCTGAAAGGCAACAAATAATGTTCTATATCTTTTTTATCCATTCTGATTCCTCCATCATTCTTTCTTTTTCCTTTCTATATTTTGCATATCCTAATTTGTTTCTAAGTAGGATTTCAAGTTTCTTTATGAAAACATCATCAATCACATTCGTATGAGTCTGTAAATTACACATAAAATTAGAATGTTGATTACAGGTTCTGCAACAAATACTCATGACAGTATCCCAGCAACGCTGACGTTGAGTAGTAATCCTGTCAGGTAAATTATTTTGGTATTTATAAACCACACAATCACTACAACATCTTTTCCGCTCACCATTTTCTGTTGGTGTTACTACTTTATATTTGCTCATGCTCATCACTCCCCACTTTGTTATTGTTGTTCCATTCCTCAATTTTCAAAATCTGACTTTTATTAAGACGTAAAAATCCATCTCGTCTTTGTATTGTTATAAAAAAACTATCCTCATTTATGATGATACCTCTTATTGCTCTTGTTTCCTCTCCATCACGGAACACAACCTTACTTTCCTTTTCACTTAACATTTTATCAAAAGATGTAAGTATTTCTACACCCATTACCACATCGAGTACACGGTGTGAAGTGATGAGCGATATGATTAATAACGATGAGGGAAGTTTAGATAATAGAATTCTGGAATTATTTAAAATAGAGCAACGGCCACTACGATCCGGTTTTGTTGCTCCTAAAGTAGGTGTTAGTAAAAAAACAGTAGTAAACCATTTTAAGTACTTAAAAAAAGAACTTGGTTTATTAAAAGAGAGGAGTATTAAAGGAACAAATCATTGGGAACTAACACAAAGAGGAAAAGAGCATTTGAAGATAGCAATGCCACGAATAAGAAAATATACAGGTCTTTACTCACCTTACCCTTTCTCCTCTAAAGAAATTAATTTGTTTAAGAATGCATTAAAAGAATCTTATCAAAAGAGATTTTCTTTTGCAGAAATCATTATAGATACTAAAGAGGAATCGCATAGAAGGTTCAAGAAACATCCTTGTGATAATAAGCCCAGATTTTTCACGTCTTATAAATACGATACAGATAATAAGATTCTGCTTATATCTCCATTTGCTATGACAGGGGAGTCCCCAACAGAAGGATGGGGGACAGGAATAGTATTTCCAACCTTGCCACAGAGTATGGTTGTTTACAAGCCTGGAGGCTCTTACGATGTTGCTTATGGGAAAGAAATTTATTCATATGCAATTCTGTTAGAAATATATCTACCCTCTTTTGGTATACACTCTTCTGTAATAGAGGGGCTGGGTGAGCAGCGGGTAGAAGGATTCTTTTTAAACTCCCTTCAAGGTATACTTTTTCATTTCATTCAAAATATACTTCAAAAAATTGCTGAGAAAGAAGATGTTTATTTTCGGGGTGGATATTTTTCTATTCGTCTCCATCCGAAAGGGACACAAAAAAACCTGAAAGGGGTTACAAAGCATGACATATCTATTGCCATCACAAAGCTTATGAAGACGCATGATAATGCCGATAAATTTTTGGATAACATGTTAGATAAAATTGTTGCTACCTTTTTGCCAGAGTAAAATATCATCTAATGGTTAAGAAATCCAGTCAAAGCTATCAAGTCCAAGTCAGCCTAATGATTTTATTAATAACTATGTTAATGATTAGGTAATAAAAGAAATGTAGAAAAGATAGAAAAGGATTTTTTATTGTTTCTTTTTGTTTTTTACTGTTTTTTTAATTTATATTCTTTTTTTTCACCCCTTTCCTGAAACAACCAGTTACAACATTTAACAATCGCCTATTATCATACTGCCGATTATCCCCTTTCCAAAAACACAACTCTAAAGCCAAATAACCCTCTGGTGCTTCTACCTGGTTACCATACGGCCATTCCTTTGAAAATTGAAGAAAGAGTTTCATCATAGTGGGTATTTTACCAAGTTTTTTTTCAATGGTATTCAATATTTTACAAAGCAGTTTAATTTTATTTGCTTTACAATAAAAACCCACATACACCTCATCGAAGACTTCATCCCCATGATGTCCTTCACAACTACTAAAGGTTTTAATCCACCCACTATTGTTCATAATGTCTATCAACGGTTTAATTTGTTCATCAATACCCTTTTTTTCTTTCCTCATATCACATCACCTTCTTTTTTTTATTTTTTTTAATTTCTTATTATATAACCTACGGTTATATAAAGAGAAATGTTTTTAATTGTTTTTTTACTGTTTTTTTCCCTTTCTTTCACTTTTTTTTCCTTTTTTCTTTACTATTTTCTACTCCCAAGTTCATATAGAAGTAACTCCAAGTAACTCCTGAGTAACTTCCAAGTAACTCATATATGATTTTTACTATAGTATAAATTAATATAAGTCCGACTTGAAGTTGGAGTTCATATAGAGTTACTTGCCCAACTCCTACTTACTCTATGTGTTTAGTCTTTCATCATTTCCTGTTTTGTTTTTTATAGGTTTTGAATTCTGTGTTGTATTCCTGCACAATATGAGGATGTACCCGCATATCTAAGTGTGTGCTGTATAGGCTGCTTTCCACATTCTGCACCTGTTTAAGTATATCCTCCCATCCCTGCTCCCTGCAAAGAGCGGTGTAGTGTTCCTTTTCTTTATCCATGTGCCTTTTTAACTGTTCCAGTTTCTGATTTATTTCCTCAGTATATTCTGTTAGAGCAGAAAAATCTATCTTTTTGCTTGTGTCTTTCTTCTTCTGCATCCTGATCCAGACTCTAATATTCTCCATTTTCTCTAGCAGGCGTGCTACAAAGTATTCATTGGAGTAAAGATGTTGACCCAAAGCTCTAAACTTCACTTTATTTATCATAATTACTTTTTCTCCTTCTTTGATTTTTTTTCTTTTAACAAAAAATCTAACCACTGCCGGTTTTGGATGTAATCTTTTCTCAAACATTTTCATTCCCTTCCTTAGTTATGGTTATGTTGTCTGGGATAAAATATTTTTCCCCTTAGGAAAAACCCATCTTTCCACTGCCAGCAAATGCCTGATGAGCATGTTTCACCCTGCTTTGTGGGCGACAAAAACAGCTTTACAGAGGGCAATTTTCAACATATACCGTTTATATGCAACGTTACTAAGCATATCCGCCTCCATGTTTTCCTCTCTGGGAATCCAAACAAAACATATTTTTTTTCTTTCTAAAAGTTTTTGGATAATAGGAACAAAAAACTTAGAGGTCTTGGATTTAATCCTATACAGCCCTTTCATCTGATTTATCACCAACATTGAATCCCCCTTAACAACTATATCATCATTTATTCCTTGTTCATTAAGCCATTCTAATGCTCTTTTCAAAGCAGAGTATTCCGCTACATTAACTGTCATGCCTTCTCCTTCACCAATAACACGGCATCCTTTTTTGATTGCTTTTCCATCCTGATAAACAACATACCCATAGGTTGCTACACCACCAGGGTGTGGTTTGCAGAGTCCATCAAAATATATTGTTATCATGTTTTTTATTCTCCTAACTCCCTTTACGTGTAAACTCCCAATATTCTTTTGTATGTTTTTCATTAGGATTACTCAAACTATCCTTTCTCCAATTTCTATAATAATCTCTATACTTTTTTTTACAACGATAACAAAGATATTTCTTATCCTTATCAGCATCATAAGGAACTCTGGTTTTACCTTTACACAAACCACAGGGAACTAATTTGTATTGAGATTTTCTTTTTGGTCTTTTATCTTTTGGTCTATATTTATCATATTTGGGGTCTTTTGAATGATGAATTTTAGCATGACAGGAAGGACAAACAACCATTGTTTCATCTTCTTCATAAGTAATATGATGGTCTATTTTCCCTTTTGGTAATTTAATATTTAACATTTTTTCTGCTTTCTCCCTACCTTCTAACCAGAATTCAGGGATTTTTTTACCACAAATTTCGCAAATCTCTGCATTATTTATTATTTTGGCTAATATTTTTTTCTCATATATTTCTTCACATTCTTTACAACAAAACAAACCATTATTCTGAAAGTCTTTTCCACAATTTTTACAATAACCATCTTCTTCTTCATTAAACATAAATCCATCTGGTTCATTATCTTCATAAAAAGAAAAGCGTCCATTGC
>JAHIPG010000029.1 GCA_018894775.1 Nanobdellota archaeon | reverse complement strand
TATGTATGTAATGTCAGCGACAATCGATCGAGACTCTAAGATATTGGTACATATTTTACAAAATAGAATTTCCCCAGTATCACTTAGTCTTTCCCATGGAAAAAGAGAGAGGCCTTGCAATTCTTTATGTTTACAAATATCATTTATGTAACCTTTGATTTTTTCTTCAGAAGGGTATGCAAAAAATATTTTTAATTCGTTTTCATCGGGTAAAGACCTTGAACAGGATGAGCCAGTAAAAGCGCAATATCTGTAGTTATTTTCGAAACTATCCATACTAATCACCGAGATATATCTTTTGAGACGTCTACCGCCTCAATCGGGAATCTGCCCCCTATCAACCTCTCCCCTGCTATAGGCTGTACCAAAATAGGACGTCTGCTCTGCCCTACAATTGATCTAAAGTATGTTGAAGGCCCTGCCGCACCCAAGACTCTTATTCTTCAAATACCATGTTAGGTTATGAAGGTTTTTGTTGCCCTTTACGGCTATATTGTAAATTTGCTCCCAAGTTAAGTGACTAAACCTCTTTTTGTATTTAGGCTTTAATATGGATCGTATGTTGCGCATTATAGGCATGCTTTCTGGTCTTCCCTTCTTTAGATTCATCACATGCTGGTTCCTTAAATTAATAACATGCCATTCACTAGCACCAGATAGCTTTGCCATAGATGCAGCAAATACTATGTTCCTAAAAAGTTGCTCATAAAATAGTTTTGGTGTATTACTGAAGTCGAAAATTGTGCTTGCGTCTATTATTCTATTCTTTTTGCAATAGCGTTCTATAAGCTTTTCACGTCCTTTTGGCTTTTCGCCTTCAGTCTCTCTTTTCTCTTTTGCTATAGGATTCTTGCTACCAAATTTAGCCTCTATGCATATTACTGCTTTTCCAGGAACAACTAACATTATATCTGGCTCAGTACCAAATCTTTTTATATCGCGTTCCAAATGCCTACGAACATCTAAAAGTGGCTTGTATGGCAAGAATCTATTATGTTTCAAATCAATTTTCCCACCCCATAGATAAAGCTCCACATTGTCACCGACATTATTTTTCGTGATGTAACATACTAATTTCTTTAATGCATGTCCATCTGAAAGCATTTCTGCAAATACATTATAGGAAACAGCATCCTCGCTGCTTTCATAGCACAGGCGTCCTGATTCCAACTTGTTTTCTTTTTTAAGAAAATTAGCAGTATAGTAGTCGCTGTAAAACATTAGATTCCGTTTTGTCGCAACCATCAAGTCCTCCTTACTCGGACCATTATAGTAAACAAAACCACTGCTATGAATGCGAATACCATGCTCAGGGCAATACGGTAAATAACGCACCTTACCTTTATATCTTTGAAAAGGAACTTTATGGCTGTTTATATTTATGGAACAATTCTTAACTGGGCACTTGCCATCCCATAACTGTCTTCTTCGAAGGTCATTCTTAAAAAATGATATGCTACAATTTGACCTTAACATATTTCTCTCTCAGTGTTTGTTTATCTTGTACCGCTTTGACTCTCCTCTATCAAAGTGTCCCCACTCAATCTGGAACCTGTCCTCTATCAACCTCTCCCCTGCTATGGGCTGTACCAAAATAGGACGTCTACTATCCCTTACTCTCTGTCTATTCTTCTCTATTATACTGCCAGATAGTCAGTTACGCAATTTCAAAAAATATTAAAATAATTGAAAGAATTTCGCTAGTTTCTGTGTCTTATATAGTAAAGACAGAAATTTCTTGACTTTCGGTTTATTTTCGGGTATATTTAAAGCATAATGTTAACAAAGAGACAAAAAGAAATACTTAGCTATATACAAAAATTCATAAAGAAAAACGACTACTCTCCTTCCTTGGAGGAAATTGCCAACCATTTTAAGCTATCTTCTGTAGCGACAGTACACCAGCACATCTCAGCCTTAAAAGCTAAGCATTATTTACATGCTGAAGAAAATCAGCCGCGTTCAATGAATGTCTATGGCAAGAGTGGTCTTAAAGACCAAATAACATTGCCTCTTTTGGGAATTATTGCGGCTGGTGCTCCTATTGAAGCTATCGAGAACCCTGAACCTATAACAGTTTCAAGGTCTCTTCTCTCTAGATCTGGTAGACATTATGTACTAAAAGTAAAAGGCGATAGCATGATTAACGAAGGCATCTTTGATAGTGATTTTGTTATTATACGTGAACAACCTACTGCTGAACAAGGTGATACTGTTGTAGCAATTATAAATGATAACGAGGCAACTCTTAAGAAATTCTACATCAATGATGATTTGTTTATGTTAAAGTCTGCAAATGCACATGTGCCACCAATAGCAACAAAAGAACTAGCTATAAGAGGCAAAGTTGTTAGTATCATTAGGAATTTAAACAACGGTAAGAAAGAAACAGAGAGCCTTTCTGGAG
>JAHIPG010000319.1 GCA_018894775.1 Nanobdellota archaeon | reverse complement strand
ATATCCTTTTTGAGCTTATCCATAGCTTTGAATTCTCTTTCCTGTTTGCCTTTCCTGTTTATAGAAGGATCAAGAGCAGTATCGCCGGAATAAATCTCAATAAGATCATGATACATCAGCAATTCGTAAACTTTTACTCTATCAAGTTCTGTATCCATCAATGTAAGAAAATAATCAGCAAGCATCAAACAACTCCAACTATGCTCAGCAGAACTCTCCTTTCTTCCTTCAACTGAACAAGCCCGATATATCTTCTTCAGTTCATTAAACTTTTTGAATCTCATTATATCTTTCATAATTAACTGAGATGATTAAACATATAAAAAATTTCCGACAAATACCCAAATATTATAATTATATCACAATAAATCATATAAAAGTATAACAATATTTAATAATGAAATAACTATTCCTACGCATGAAGGTTAAAAGAGTGGTGGATGCTACAAAACAAATAGACAAGTTCAACGAATTTATAGAAGTTACATATAAAGATATTCTCCCTGAACTAATTAAAAAAGAGAAAAAAAGTTTAGTCATAGACTTCGGAGTATTAGCAAAACATGACCACAACTTAGCAGAAGAGCTATTAGAAGAACCAGAAGAGACAATAAAAGCAGCAGAATATGCTCTATCACAATTTGATCTTAAAGAAACCTTCAGAGTAAGATTCTTCAACCTTCCAGAAAGTCAGAAAACAATAATCAGAGATATAAGGGCAAAAGACCTTGGCAGATTCATGTTCTTCGAAGGAATAGTAAGACAATCTTCAGATATAAGACCACAGGCCATTAGTGTAAGGTTTGAATGCCCATCATGCAGTCAAAAGATAACAATAATTCAGTTCGAAAAAAAGATGAAGAAACCTACAAAATGCAGCTGCGGCAGAAGAGGCCATTTCACACAACTGGGAAAAGACCTAGTTGATTTACAGAGGATAGTCGTAGAAGAGGCTTCAGAAGACCTTGACGGTGGAGCACAACCAAAACGGTTCACAGTCTTCTTAAGAGAGGATCTTGTAGAACCAAAGATGGAGAAAAGGACTACTCCTGGAACAAAAGTAAGAGTGACAGGAATAGTCTCAGAGATAGTACAAGTACTTCCATCAGGGGAAGCAACAACACTCTTTGACCTGGTGATGAACGCAAACTTTATAGAACCTGTACAAGAGGATTTTTCTGAAGTCCAAATAGACAAGAAAGAAGAAGAGGAAATAATCAACCTATCAAAGGACCCAAAACTGTTTGAAACCTTGATAAGCTCAATAGCCCCAAGTATCCTCGGTCACAACATGATAAAAGAAGGCCTGCTACTCCAGCTTGTCGGAGGAGTAAGGAAAAAGAAACAAGACAATACATTAGTAAGAGGAGACTTACACATCCTTCTTGTAGGAGATCCTGGAGCAGGCAAGAGCCAGATGCTCTCATTCATAGCCAAAGCTGCACCAAAAGCAAGATATGTGGTTGGAAGAGGCTCATCAGGGGCAGGATTAACAGCTGCTGTAGTAAAAGACGAGTTCCTGAAAGGCTGGGCATTAGAAGCAGGAGCTATAGTTCTAGCAAATAAAGGGATTGTTGTACTTGACGAGCTTGATAAGATGAGTGATGAGGATACATCAGCATTGCACGAAGGAATGGAACAACAGACAATAACAATAGCAAAAGCAAATATCCAGGCAACATTAAGATGTCAAACAACAGTTTTAGCTGCAGCAAACCCAAAATATGGAAGATTTGATGTCTATAAACCACTAGGTAAACAGATAGACATGCCTCCTGCATTAATATCAAGATTCGATCTGATATTCCCAATAAGGGACCTGCCTGATAAAATTAAAGATGAAAAGATAGCAACGCATATCCTATCCCAACATCAAAACATTAAAAGTATGGAAAAAGTAATCGAACCTGAATTCTTAAGAAAATACATATCATATTGTAAACAAAAAATATCCCCTAAGCTGTCAAAAACAGCTGTCAAAGCCATAAAAGAATTCTACGTGAATCTAAGAAATACATACACAGGAGGGGATGAAAAAGGGGTAAAACCTGTACCCATAACTGCAAGGTACCTGGAAGCATTGATAAGATTAACAGAAGCATCAGCAAAACTAAGACTTTCAGAAGATATAACAAAGTCAGATGCCAAGAGAGCCATCCGTCTTTTGCAATATTGTATGTCTCAAATCGGCGTAGATCCAGAAACAGGACAGCTAGATGTAGATGTCATCCAGACAGGAGTTACATCATCCAAAAGGAGCAAGATAGGCACTATTTTACATATCATAGATGAAGCAGCAGAAAAAGGGCAAAAAACAATAGCAATAGAAGACATAATCTCAGAAGCAGAAGATAAAGGTCTGGACAGAAGAACAGCAGACGAAATAATCGAAAAATTAAAAAAAGAAGGTGAAATCTTTGAACCTAAGGCCGGGTTCATCCAGAAAATCGATTAAGGGGGAATGTTACAATGCCAAATTATAAGGTTAAAGATATTAAACTAGCAAAACAGGGGAAAAAACTAGTAGAAAGAGCAGAAGAAGAAATGCCTGTTCTGGAAATGTTAAGAGATGAATTCAAAAATGATAAGTTCTTAAAAGGTTACAAGATCGCAGGAGCAATCCATGTCACAAAAGAGACAGCAGTACTAACAAAAACCCTAAAATACTTAGGGGCTGATGTCGCATGGGCAGGATGCAACCCACTAAGCACTAACGATTCTATAGCTGCAGCGATGGCAGAAGAAGGAATAAAAATCTACGCATGGAGAAGTCTTAACTCAAAAGACTACTACTGGTGCATCGACCAGATCATAAAGACAAAACCTCACCTGACACTGGATGATGGTTGTGATGTTGTAGTAAGGATCCATAATAACTACCCTGAAAAACTTGAAGATATAATTGGTGGAACTGAAGAGACAACAACAGGTGTACACAGGTTACAATCAATGCATGAAGCAGGAGTTCTGGCATATCCTATAATGGCAGTCAACAATGCAGAAACCAAATGGGATTTTGATAATATCTATGGGACAGGCCAAGGAACAATAGACGGAATACAAAGAGCAACTGCAACCCTAATAACAGGAAAAACTTTCATTGTTGCAGGATACGGCCATTGTGGAAAAGGTGTAGCAAGAAGGGCCAGAGGTTTAGATGCAAGAGTTATAGTAACAGAAGTTGACCCCCTCCAAGGATTGAAAGCAAAAATGGATGGCTATGAAGTAATGCCAATGATGGAAGCAGCAAAACTCGGAGAT
Source organism: Nanobdellota archaeon (assembly GCA_018894775.1). GTDB lineage: Archaea > Nanobdellota > Nanobdellia > SCGC-AAA011-G17 > VGLX01 > JAHIPG01. The sequence goes on along the minus strand of JAHIPG010000319.1, from coordinate 1,633 downwards.
ATATTCGTAACAGCAACAGGAGTGAGAGATATCATAACAGAAAAACACTTCAAAAAACTAAAAGATGGAGTGATACTATCAAACACAGGACATTTCAATGTAGAGGTAGACTATGATTACTTAGAAAATAATTGCTCAACAAAAGATGAGATAAGACCAAACATGGTAAAATATGAGATGCCATGGGGAAAAAAGATATACTTGCTAGCAGAAGGAAGACTAGTAAACCTAAGCGCAGCAGAAGGACACCCAAGTGAAGTCATGGATCTAAGCTTTGCAAACCAAATCTTATGCTTAAAAAATCTTTTAGATAACAAAGATACGATGGATGTTGGCGTATATGATGTACCAAAAAAACAAGATAATAAAATAGCAACCATGAAACTCAAAGGTATGGGAATAAAATTAGATAAACTAACAAAAGAACAAATAGCCTACATGAACAGCTATGATGAGGGAACATAAATGGAACAACAGACTTTTCTAAAAAGACAAACAGCACTAAAATTCTGGATAAAAGACATAATACAAGGCACGCCTCTAGAAAGAGAAGACATAAGACTGTTTGACGTAAGAGGAAAAGAAGCATCAAGAGTAAACATAATGGGCATAGTAGTTGACAAAAGAATAAATGAGGAAAATACTTTTGCAACAATCACAATAGATGACAGCACAGAAACAATAAGAGCAAAGACATGGAAAGAAGACATACAAAAGTTAGATGCAGTAAACGTAGGGGATCCAGTAATGGTCATAGGAAAGATAAGAATATACGGCAATGAGATGGCAGTCATGCCAGAAATAGTAAAAAAGCAGGAAACAGAATGGCTACTTGTAAGAAAACAAGAACTAGAAAAAGAGTATGAAAAGCCAGAAGAAAAAGAGCAAGTAGAGCAACCACAACAACAAACAGAACAACCACCCAGACAAATAATAGAAGAAGAAGCGGTGGGTCAGCCAACAGAAACATCAAGACAGAGAATCATACAACTGATAGATAAAGAGACATCACAACAAGGCATAGAAATAAGCGCATTAATACAGAAATCAGGGCTAAAAGAACAGGACGCAGAAGAAATAATCGATGAACTGCTGAAAGAAGGGGAAGTATTCCAGCCAAGAACAGGATTCTTGAAGGTGATATGACCCAGTATGCCACAATTTTTAAGGCCTCATGGAGTTTATCTTAATTAATGAAAGAGTTTGTTGAAAAATATAAAACAAGATTTAAAATGAAAGAAATAGGAATAAGATTTTTTTTTAAAATAATCCCATTATAGTCTAAAATCTTCGTCTATTGTCTTATTCATGTTTTTTTCACACTCTAAAAGTTTTTTTTCCAGCCCCGGAAGTATTTTTCTTAATGCCTCATCAAATTTCTGCTCAACATTTTTTCGTTTCTCATAATTCAGAGTTTCATCATTCAGAAGTGCTCCATCTACATCATTAAATACTAAGTCATGGCCTAATGGAAAAAAATTATCTATAGGTTTAAGTTCTCCTACGTCTACCATCTCCAGTACGTTTCCGGTATCTTTGTTTTTAACTTTTACATATAATTTAGAATAACTTAGACCATGAAGACCATAATCATAATCATAATCTGCTGTTATTTCAAGATTGTTAATGACTT
>JAHIPG010000318.1 GCA_018894775.1 Nanobdellota archaeon | reverse complement strand
AGGAGTTAAACCCGATTTCTTAATAAGAAAATATAAAATAATTGGGGATATAAAATCAGGAATGGGGGGGTTTGAGGACCGTTATTTACTTACTTGTATTGGATATGCATTAGCTTATGAGAATGAAATGAAAGAAGATATAAACTTTGGCATTATTTACTTCTTCCCTACAAGACATAGTAGATTTACAAAACCAGCCTCTTTCTCCCAAGTTTATATCTTTCCAATAGATGATGATGTTAGAAAGTATTTCTTGGATGTAAGAGACCAAGCATATAGTATAATCTCAAGAAATTCTAGTCCTAACTTGCCGGATGATAAGCGTAATTGCACATATTGTAAATTTAATGAAGAATGTAAGCAAGAGGGGTTAACTTATGAAGAATAAAAAATCAATACCTCTTATAAAAGAGAATAGAATTCTAAAATTAATTGATGTACTCAATTGTTTTAGTGAGTACCCGTATAACCGAGAAAATCAAAGAGATTGTGTATTGGGACTATATCCTGGTAAATCTGAAAAGAGCGTTTTTAGAGGGATGGTAATCCCTTCTCTAAGATATTTGAGCTTGATTATTGGATATGAAGATCTGATAAGACCTAGTGCCAACGGAAGACTTATCTTAGAGTCAAGAAAAAAAAGTAAAAAAGAAACCTTAAGAGTAGTAAGGGCTATAGTACTGGAGTTGGATAAGAGACTTGGGTTTATTCAACAGTTAAAACAACTTATAAGTTTAACAGGTTTCATAAATAAAAAAGATTTTGAAAATTTAATTTCTCAGGAAATAAAAGGTCCTTCAGAAAAACAAAGAGAAGAACGTGCAAAAAGATGGATCAGGATATTGGAAGATTGTATGTTAATTAAATTTAAAAACAAAAAAAGACATATAATATTAGAAAAAGAAAATTTGCATCAAGCAGAAAAGGATTTAGAAATTGCATCTAAAGATACAAAATTTAAGGACATATTATTTAAAGAATATAACTCATTACCCTATTCAGAAACTGCAGGAGTAGTCGATATTGCGACACTACGTGAACTTGTCGCTATAAGATTCTATAAGGAATATAAGCTGATTTTAACAGAATCCCAATTCGATAAATTGTTAAGAAAACATCCTTTTATAACAAACGATTATATAATATCTTTTGGTCATCCTATGGGGGCTGAAGAAAAATTATTCTATTATAAAGATGAATCTTATAGAACATTAAGTATTAAATTTTTAGATTTGAGGTAAGATAATGGTCAAAGATAACTTCTTAAGGGAGGAATATGGGCTTAAGGATGATGCAGTTTTCAAATCCAGAAGTGCAACTGAAGAGGACCTCGAATTATTGGTCAACAGAGAAGAAGAGATAAAGAAATGGAATAAAATACTTGAAGATAGTAAAAAAACGCTCAACTCTAACTTTTTAGTTTTTATTATAGGGGATTATGGTACGGGTAAAACACTGTCTTTACTTAGGGTAAAGAAGGAAGCCAAGGGAAAGAACATGTACCCCATTTATCTAAATTTCAAGTCCGAGGAACAAACTACAATACCGGGAGTGGATTTTTTGCAAAGAATTTTTAAAGCAGTAAATTTCGATGATATTGAAGTTAGTGGTAATGAGATAAGTAAGTTGACGGATGTATATCCTGATGTTGGAAACGTTTTTCAGAAAATTCTAAAGTATCGAAGACAACCAGATGTTTTTGGAGGAATGAATATCAGTCAAATAAGTAGATTAGCTATTTCTTTTTTAGGTGGGGACATAGTCCCAACCCAAGGTCAATTAAAAAAATTGGGTGCTATAAGGGAGATTAATAAGCTAGATATTGCTAAAGAATATCTAATAGGGCTACTGTACCTGTTAAAATCTTCTGGATTTTCTACACTGGTAATAGCTGCTGACGAATTTGAGTATTTATTCAGTATAGTATCAAAATCTCAACAATCAATTTATCTAGCTTTTCTCAGAGGAATATTTGATTTACAAGTTAATATTCCAAAACGACTTAGGGGGAGTACTGCAAATATGGCACTTTTTATAGCAATCTCAAGAGATGGTTGGATGCGTCTAGAGGATTTAGAAAAGAAAGAAAGGAGTACAGGAGGTCCTATCACACCATTAAAAAGAAGAGTCACAGAAATGATATCATTGGAGGGGTTAAGTAAAAAAGATACAAAAAGTTTGATAGAAGCAAGATTACATTTTGACAGAATCAAAGGAAAATACGTGGATAAACCATTAATACCTTATACTGTAAATTTTGTGGAATATATATTTAAACTAACACGTGGAGTTCCAGCGGATATAATAGTGCGTTGTGATCATGTATTGGATCTGGGATTAGAAAGGCGAGTTCCAAGGTTAACTGCGGAATTTGCAAAAGAAGTATTCAGAAAGAAAGGACTGTCCTATTAATCAAGGTTCTCGTTCTTTTACGAACATTTCGTAGTAAAATCGAAGTTGTAGCACCCAACTCCTGGGCCCGGAGGGATTTGAACCCCCCTCACCAGCTCCATGAACTCCCCCATCCCAATTTGAACGGGGGGCGTTGGAGGTTGTAGGCTCTGAGATGAGGTAGCTAACTTTCAGTGCTCTCACGCACATTTCTAGGTAAATGTTCTTGTTTATAGGTTAATGGGTTTTCTTCCACCTATCTTTATTTTCTTCATAATATACCTTCCCTTTATTAGAGACCTCCCAAATACCATGTCCAGATTTTTCTAATGGCTTTAGTAAGCCATCTCTTACCATCGTGTTTCTT
>JAHIPG010000317.1 GCA_018894775.1 Nanobdellota archaeon | reverse complement strand
TTATTCTTTGAGAGCGTTAATTTAAGCTATGCACATACCTATGACCCAAAAATTTATATACCCTTTCCTACCATAAAATATACTGGTAAAAAGGGTGGTTCTATAAAGTTCAATACAAAACTTTGGAGGGAAAAAATATAAAATGGCAATGGAATATCAACAAAAGTTAGAAGCTATAATGGAACATATACAGGAAACAGGTCTATGGACCAACACTTTTTCAGACGTAATAATCGGGAGTTATAAAACATTACCTGCTGACGCAGGAAACCATATAAGTATCGACTTACCAGAAGAACAACATTATAACACAATACCTCTTTTTACAATGCTGACAGCATTACAGAGACCTCATGGATCAATGCTTATTCAAGGGGCTCCAGGTATTGGTAAGACAACAATTGCAGAATACATAAGTCACTTTATCTTTGATATTCCAACAGATCATATCTATGATTCAACAATCTACTGTCACCCAGAACTTACTCAGGAACAGATGATTGCTAGGCTTTGTACAGCATCACTTCTGAAAGAGGGTGTAGAAAAGATTATAGAGAGAAGTTTTATCCCTTGTCCAATTCACATGCTGGACGAGATAAACAGGCTTCCTCCAGACAAGACAAGCATTTTCTACCAGGCTGTTGACAGAGGTTTCGTAAAATATATGGACCACAGATTGATTCTTGAACCAGGCCCTATATTTGGTACAGCTAACTATAATGATGGAGGTAACTTTGACATGACACCTCCTTTCTTAGATAGGTTTGAAGTTTCAGTGGGTGTCCCATCTCCAAACGCTATTGACTTGGAATTTATCACAGATGCTGATGATGAAGATGTTAAGAGGCTTATTGTAAAGGACGAGTTCAAGCTTACAAAAAAAGACAGAGATAATATCTGGGAACAAATGAAAGCTATGAAATTTAGCAAAGAAGCAAGAAATTATATACACTATTTCGCTTCACAGGTAAACTTCTGTATGAGAGCGGCATCTCCAAAGTATTCTCCTTGTGCGCCTGCATTTATGAATAAGGGTAGCTGTGAAACTCAGAAACCGGACAGGATCTGTCATGACTGCCATTATCATAATGATAGTTCAGTTTGTAACAAGACAGAGAACGAACTGTCTGTAAGGGGTGTCAAGGCTATCTACAAATACAGTAAAGCATTAGGGTGGTTCTTAGGACAGGATGAAGTTACTATTGAGACTGTTAAGAACGTTTTGCCTTATGTAGCAAGACACAGATTAAAAGCCACACCTTCAGCAGATAATCAGTGTACAACAACTGCTAAGTTACCTAAGACGGCTTTAGTTAACATGTTGATAGAGAAAGCAGAAGACAGCTTTAACAGAGCAACACCGATTTTCGAATCGTACGGATCAATCATAAACGCTTTCGAGAAAGTAGAGAAAGGCGAAATGAAGCCAGCAGAACTTAAGAAAGTGGAAGAGCACGGACAGGAAGAGATATCGCAGCACGACGATCCGGTCAAATTCGCTTTGGCATGTTGGATGCAGAGACTACACCACTATATAAAATCAAAGTATAAAATTTAAAACAAGATTTATATAGTCTTTTTTTCATTTATTATATAATGTGAAAAGGAAGATGGCAAAAGACAAAAATAATCAAACAACCCAGAAAACCCGTACGCTCGACCCTCAAAGAGAAAAAGAAATCTGGGACGATGTGCGAAGATTTTGGTTCTATGCAAGACTGCCTCAACCTCTGTTAGTTGAGGATCCAGACGACGAAGACCTTTCGATACCTATGGAAGCTAGAATGTTTCTGAAGGCTGAACAAGGTGCTCCGGAGTTCATAACATACCTTGATAATCAGGTGTATCTTAACATGGAGAAAATACTTAAGGATTTCATGATAAAGGATGAAAGTGAATTGGAGAAAGCAGTAGAGTTCTTAGAGCTTCATGGTATAGGACACTACAGCCTTGTGCCGTATGATTTTCTTACAAAACTAATACTTACACACAACTCAGCTAAAGCTTTAGAGTACCAGGGCGTTGCTAAAGGTATGCAGGCTCAGCAGGCAGGGGCAAACATATCTAACTTATTTGAAGATATTGTTGATAACAATTTCCTTTTAGAGAATGGAGACGAAAAAGGTTTCCCTCATAATAAAGATAGCACATTATTCGTATATGATAGGATTCATGAAAGGAAGGAGATGGATCCTAAGATGAAGAAGGCTCCGCAGAAGACATGGAATGTCTATCTTAGAATCTGTGAGAAGCTTTGGAATGTTGATGGCAGATGGGTAGAGAAGAAGAAATTTTCTGATGAACAGGAGAAGGCTGCTGAAAGGATATATGTCCTTATGAAGGATGATATGTATAACAGTCGTAACTGGGAGAGGAGAGTCTACCGTTTTGCTCAGATACTTGCACCTTTCATAAAGGAAGATGGTGACCAGGGTGAAGGAAGCAAGATGTTTGAGAATGATTCTAGCGGTCAAGGTAATCGTATGAAGCAGATGATGAAGCAGCTTCAGAAGATGAAGGAAGGTAAGGGTGATAAAGGTAGTGGTGGTCAGGGTCAGAAAGATCTTGAGAAGAAGATTAAGCAGATGGAGAAGCAGTTAGAGAATAATCTTAAAGGCCTTGCTAATAAGCTTAACAAGAATGGTAATAACAGGAACCTTATGAAAGATTATAAGGAACTGTTGATTGGTACGGGTATGGCTGAAGATGAGCAGAAGGCTCAGAAATGGTTATATCGTGACCTTGCTAATAATTATTCTGTAAAGTTCCAGCCTATGCTTACTGTAGGTGGGCAGGCTCATCCATTTACACCAAGACAATGGACAGCAAGCCAGCCTCTAACTGATTTGGACATTAGATATACTCTGCAGACAGCAGGTGTTGTAATTCCTGATATTACAACAAAGGCTTGGAAATACAGGAGATCCTATGGGTTCAAAGAAGGAGAGCAACCTCCTGATGTATATATAATTTTAGATTCATCTGGAAGTATGGATAACCCTTGTGATATAGTGGCTCCGGCTGTGCTGAGTGCTAAAGTACTTGACCAGTCAGCTAGGAATGCAGGGGCTAAAGTAGCTGTGAAGAACTTTTCAGGGGATGGAAATCTGATAACTTTAGATGAGACTACTGATGAGGATGAGATTGATGAATACCTAATGCATTATTTCGGTGGAGGAACTGTGCTTCCTACAGATGATTTAGTACCTTGGGTAAAGAATTGCCAAAGGCCTAAGCAGTTTGTGCTTATTACAGATACAGGTGTATCCAACTTCGAATCGTTCTATGATAATGCTAAGAAGGTTATGGAGATGAATGATAAGAACAGGGGAGCGATGTTTTGTATCAAGCACTGGAATGACGATCATGCTCAGAAGCTTAGGAAGATTGGATGGGAAGTCTTTAAGGTAGATAGTGAAGCAGATCTTACAGACCTTGTTATTGGTAAGACTAAAGAGATATATGGATTTGAAGGTAAAGGTAATTACGTGCCTGAACGTCTTTAATTTTTCTTTTTTTAGTAAAATTTTTAAAGAAAAAACCATTTCTTATTAAGCGATGAAAAGGAGGATAATACTTATTTTAATAGCTTTATTACTACTTCAGGTTGCGTCGGCTGAGATTATTCTAAATGACTTCGGAAGTTCTGTTTATAATAAGGGTGAACAGTTCTCTATTGCTGGAACTATCCTTAGGGATGTTGCTGTTGAAGGCGGTTCTTTAGAATTTAGGCTTGTATGTGGCAGTCTTAAGTTTGATCTTCCTGCTTTGACAGTAAATGTAAATGCTAAGGAGACAAAGACATTTTCCACAGCTTTTTTTTCAGTTCCGTCAGCAGCTGAAGGTGATTGTTATGTTGATGTTTTCCTGTTGTTCGACAAGGCTATTCTTGAGGATAAAAGATCTGAGACATTTACTATTTCAGATGAGCTGAAGGCGGATGAGGAGGATTTTGAGGTTAATCCTATCCAGGTTCAATTAGGAAAGACTCTGACACTTTATGGTTATGTTACGAACATAAATGATGAAGGGATTTCAGGTTCTGCAAATATTTATTTTAAGAATAATGATAAGAGTTATTATGTCAACAATGTTGATGTTGTTGACGGAAAATTAGAGTATTCTTATAATGTTATCGATAACAAGCCTGGTGAATATTTTGTTGATGTTAGAGTTATAGATGTCTATGGTAATAATAAGTTGTTTGAGAGTGTTGCTAAGTTTAATATTGTTGATGAGTTGTATATTTTTGTAGAGCCTATCCATAAGAAGATTCTTCCTGGAAGCACAGTTCAGCTTAACGGTGAGGTTAGTACTATTCTTGGTGATGGTGTGGCTGATGGTACGATGCAGATTATTCTTGGTGATCAGATTTTCAGCACTGAGATAAAGGATGGTAAGCTTGATTATATCTTTGCATTGCCTGAGGATATTGATACAGGCAAGCATACTTTGATGTTTTCTTTTATTGAAATAGATACTGGTAATTGGGGTACTACTGATAAGACCTTGTATATAGAGGCTGTTGCTAGCGAAATTAAGATTGATACTTTTCAGGAGTCTATAGAGCCTGAGCAGATTTTGGATGCAAGGATTTTTGTTTATGATCAGGCAAAGGAGATTATTGAGGAAGATGTAAGGGTTGAGCTTATAGACAGTGACGGCAAGACTGTTTTCCTTGACTCTGTTGTTTCTGGAGATAGGTTCAGTATTGAGATTCCTCAGTATTCTGTTCCGGGAACCTGGAAATTGGAAGCAACCTATATGGATATCTCATTGGAGAAAGAGGTCATAGTTGATGAGGTTAGTAATGTTGAAGTTGAGATGGAGAATGAGACTCTTTACATCCATAACACGGGTAATGTTCTTTATAATGATTATATTTCTATAGAGCTTGATGGTGGTGATTTTATTTTTACGAGAAAAGTGTCGATAGATCCTGCTGATACTTGGGTTATAGATTTGAAGAAAGAGGCTCCTTCAGGTCAGTATGATGTTCAGGTTACTGGTAATGCTGTTGCTGATAACTTGTTTGATAATACTATTATTGTCGGCAAGGCTAAGAGGTCTTTGAACATTATTTATTCGTTCATGCTTATCTGTGTGATTGCATCCTTGGTGTATCTTTCTGTCTTCAAGAAGATACATTTTAATAATATTAAGATTAGGATTAGAAGGGATGAGAAGCATGCTAAGTTGAGGTTGAAGAAGATCAAGGCTATGAAAGATAGGAAGGTTTCGAAGCCGATGACATTCACTAAGGAGCAGAGCATATCTGATTTTAGAGAGAGAGTTCTGAAAGATATCAGGGAGACAGAGGATAAGATGGCTTCTAAGGAGAAGCATAACAGTGCTAGCAGTTCTTTTAGTCCTCCAGCTAGACGTTCTTTTAGTTCTTCATCTAGTAGTTCTTCTGAGAGTTCTTCTGAAGAGAAAAAGAAGGATGAAGGTAACAGCGGACTATTCAATATGTTCAACTGATTCTTATTTTTCTTTTTCAAAAGTATAGCATTGTTCTTTATCGAATTTCCATAATTTTTTCCAGCCACTGTCTCCGATTAGGAAGTCTATTTCATCAGCCTTTAGCTCTATCGCTTTTTTTATATGTTCGGATACTATCAGTTTCCCTAAGTTTGGAATATTCTTATTATATCCTCCATTTATAACATAATATTTTTTGTTGTAGAATGCTGCGATTTCAACACATTCTGTTTTATTGTCTATTATTACTGTTGATGTGAAAAGCATTTTCTTTTTATTTAGTATTTTTATGAAGTTTTTCATCTCTTTAAGTATAGTTTTATCCTTGAAGTCTGATTCTTCACCGAATCTTTCTATGTTGAGCCTTATCATGTCTTTGATATGTTCTGTGGTTTCCCATACTATCTTGTAACCTGTCTGTTCTATCTTCTTGAGGTCGTTCCTTAGGTTTTTTCTGTGTTTTTTGTTGAATCTTGATACGTATTTTTCAAATGAGTGGTCAACTTCTTTTAGGTTTATGAAATATCTGTAGTCGGTTTCTGTGAACATTGGTTCTAGTTCAGGATATTTTTTTATTATGTCTTCACTTTGTTTGTTGTTGATATCATATAATACTAAGGGGGTTGGTAGCTTTTCAAGGAACAGTTTGAAATGTTTTATGTCAAACCATAGTCTTCTGTTTTCCGGATAGCTTCCACCGAATAGTGTGTACCATCCTCCTTCCTTATCAAACCATAATGGTAATAATCCTTCGATTTTCCCTTTATCATCTTCTAGTATTAGGAATAGTGGTTTGTGTATCCTTCTGTTGTAAAATGAGTATACTATGTCCCATAATCCCCATATGTTCTTTTTAGGAGAGAATTCTTTCCATAGTTTTTTACATTGTGTAATATTGGTTATGGTTTTAATTTGCATAGAACTTCCCTTGATATTTTTTCCTTTGTTATTTTTGTTTTCTTTTATTGCATCAGAGGAGTATAAAAGCTTTTTGTTCAGTTGATTAGGATTGTATAAAATTTGTAGGTTTAATATTTTTTTTAGATCAAATTATAATCTTTTAATTTAGGATATTGGAATTACAAAAAGCTTAAATACCATATTATCGAATTATTCCTTATCCGGATATGGAAAACAAAATTATTATTCAAAAACCTAAAAACTTCTTATTCATTACTATCGACGCTTTAGTCGGAGATATAGCTTGGCAGATTAAGAAGGAAGGGCATAATATCAAATTCTATACTAAGAATCCTGAGGATAAAGAGGTTGCTGATGGTTTTTTTGAGAAGGTTGAGAACTGGAAGGAGCATGTTGACTGGGCAGATGTTATTGTGTTCGATGATGTTCTTGGTCAGGGTAAGATTGCTAAGGAGCTTAGGGAGAAAGGTAAGTTTGTTATTGGGGGTACTCCTTATTCCGACCAGCTTGAGGATGATCGTGCCTTTGGTCAGGAAGAGTTGAAGAAGCATGGTGTTCAGATTCTTCCTTATAAGGAGTTCAGGTCATTTCAGGAAGCTATCGATTTTGTTAAGCAGAACCCTTGTGCTTATGTGATTAAGCCGAGTGGTGAGGACCAGAATATTAAGGGTCTTCTTTTTGTTGGTGAAGAGGATGATGGAAGAGATGTTGTACAGGTATTGAATGATTATAAGAATGCTGCGAAGAAGGAGCCTTGGTTCCAGCTTCAGAAGAGGGTTCAGGGTGTTGAGGTTGCTGTTGGAGCTTTCTTCAATGGTAAGGAATTCATCTATCCTATCAATGTCAACTTTGAGCATAAGAAATTGTTCCCGGGAAATATAGGTCCTTCAACAGGAGAGATGGGCACATCGATGTTCTGGTCTGGTCCTAATAAGATTTTTAACAGCACTCTTAAGAAGTTAGAGCTTACTCTTGCTAAGGAGGGTTATGTAGGCTATATTGATATGAACTGTATTGTTAACGGTTATGGTATTTATCCTTTGGAGTTCACTTCAAGATTTGGTTATCCTACTATAAGTATTCAGCAGGAGGGGATGATCAATCCTATTGGTGATTTCTTTTATGATATTGCGAGGGGTGCTAATCCTAAGCTTAAGGTGAAGAGCGGTTTCCAGATTGGTGTAAGGCTGGTTGTCCCTCCTTTCCCTTTTAAGGATATGGAGACTTTCAATGTTAAATCTAAGGATTCTGTTATTTTCTTTAAGAAGAACCATGAAGGTGTGCATATTGAGGATGTTAAGATTGCTAATGGTGAGTGGGTTGTTACAGGAACATCAGGTGTTATTCTTATTGTATGTGGTACTGGTACTACTATGAAGCAGGCCCAGGCCCAGGTGTATAAGCGTATCAAGAATATTAAGATTCCTCACATGTATTACCGTACAGATATTGGTGACAGATGGTTTGAAGATAGTGATAAGTTGCACACATGGGGATATCTTAGGGATATTGATTAATACTAACTAATATGTAAAACTTAACTGATCAGAATTGTATCTTTTTCTTCATTTATTTCTTTTGAGAATTTAAAATTCTTTTTCAGTTCTTCTACTATTTTGTCATGATTTTTTGCTTTCTTTAGGATTGTAAATGCATAAATACAGTTTTCTTTGCTTACTCTTTTGATTTCTTTTATTGCTTTGTCTATATCAGTATGGTGTAGTGCTGTTATTGATATTATTGCATCAAATGTTTTGTCAGGGAAAGGTATTTTTTCTGCTTTTCCTACAACTGTTTTTCCTTTTGCTTTTTTTAGAAGTTCTTTTGAAGGATCCATCATTACTATGTTGTCAAAGTATTTTTCTGCGATTCCTGTGCCTGCACCTATGTCAAGGATTAGTCCTTTTGGTTTGAAATGTTTCTTTACAATCTTTAGTTTTTTTCTCTGCTCTTCTCCATGAAGCTCATTGTATCCTTCTGCGATTTGATCGTAATAAGCCATTTTAGGGTTATTTTTTTTCTTATTTTTTGTTTGTTTTCATGTTTTTAAAGTCTTACCTTTTATTATTTACTATTCTTTAGTAGTTACAAAAACGAAAGTTTTATATATGAGTATATTCCTAAGAAGCGGCAACATAACTTTTATATACATGGTTTTGTGTGTGATGTTATAAATAATGAAAGGAGATCTTATAAAAAAATGAAAGGAAAAATAAATTTGTTAAGTTTGATTTTTATGCTATGCTTAGTTGGAGTTGTTAGTGCTACAACAATAAACGTTCCTGGAGATCATTCTACAATACAAGCAGCAATAGATGCTGCAATCGCTGGAGATACTATTAATGTTGCTGCTGGGACTTATCAAGAAATATTGAACCTTGGTAGCAAAACTTTAACTATTGATGGAGCAGGGGTAGACACTACAATTATAGATGCAAGTGCTCTTTCAGGATACGCAATCAGTAATTTTGGAGCTGACACAACA
>JAHIPG010000316.1 GCA_018894775.1 Nanobdellota archaeon | reverse complement strand
TGAAATAAGACCACACAGCAGTCTCAAATTTAACGAATTAGAGACTCCACAACAGGCTTTCATCAGAAAGATGAAAGCGGAGGATTAATAAACATGAAACGAAATAAAACAGCCTTAGGAAATAGTTTCAGGATAACACAGTTTTAGGATAAATAAAAAAGTTTATAAACAGAATTTGTCCCGTTTAATTGATTTCAAAATGATAGCTAATGGTTATAAGAAAAAGGTTCAGGATGCTTTTGGAAGGGTAAAAGATGATATTAGTATTCTTCAAAAAGAGCTTTCCCAAACAAAGAAACAATTAGATCATGCTAATAAAGAGCTTGAAGATATTTCAAAAGAAAGAGCCAGAGTTCTTAATCCTGCGCTTTCGTTCACAGCTAAGAAGATTTTTTTTACTAAAGGTGTTGGGAAATCAACAAAAAAGCTAGAATCTTTTGAGAATGCATTGAGGGATGCTGACATTGCAGAATATAATCTTGTCAGAGTATCGTCAATTTTTCCACCTAATTGTGAGATAATCCTTAGAAACAAAGGTATAAAACAGCTTAACCATGGTCAGATTGTCTTTTGTGTCATGGCTGATATCAGCACTAATGAGCCTAACAGGCTTATTGCCTCATCTATAGGCTTGGCAAGACCTGCAGATAAGAGCCATTATGGTTATATCAGTGAGCATCATTCTTATGGTGAGGATGAAAGTAAAGCGGGTGATTATGCTGAAGACTTGGCTGCTACCATGCTTGCATCAACTTTAGGTATAGATTTTGATCTTGGCAAGGCTTATGATGAGAGGAAAGAAGTTTACAGGATGAGTGGTAAGATTGTTGAGAGTAGAAGTACTACAAAGATAGCTTATGGTGATAAGGAAGGGTTGTGGACCACTGTTCTCTCTGCTGCAGTATTTGTTCCTTAATTCTAAAAATTTATATAGTCTCGAATTTTATAATTAACTATAGTATTCAGAGGTGTATCATTTGAAAATAAAAATTATCCTGATTGTTTTAGCTATTATATTGTTCAGTTCTTCAGTTATAGCAGTAGATAACTGTACTTCTTATGATCATCTTGGATGTTATGGTGGCAATGCTTACTGGTTTGACAGCTGTGGCAACCCTGAGTATGTCAGTACGTATTGTAATGTGAATCAGGAGTGTATTGATGGTAAATGTATAAGTTTCTGTGGTAATGGTGAGTGCCAGTCAGATAAAAATGAAGATTGTAGTAGCTGTTCTCAAGATTGTGCCTGTGCTGATTATGAGCAGTGTTCTTGGGGCACTTGCAAGACTTATTGTGGTAATGGAAGATGTGATGGTGACGAGAATTGTTGGAAATGCAGTACTGATTGTAGTTGTGATAGTGATGAAAAATGTAATTATCCTGGTGTCTGCAAGACTTATTGTGGTAATGGAAAATGTGATGGTAATGAGAATTGTCAGACCTGTCATGATTGCAGCTGTGAGAGCAATGAAGATTGTAGCCCTAGTTCTTCAAATGCTGATTCCCGTGGCTGTGTAGATAGGTGTGGTAATGGTGTTGTTGATTATGGTGAAAACTGTCAGACCTGTCCGGAGGATGCTGGCTGTTCTGAGGGGATGCAGTGTTACAATAATGGCTGCGTCGAATGTTTCAAAGATAGCCATTGTGAATCAAGGGATGTTCCTATAGGAGAGTTCATTTGTTCTTCAGATTTTAAGTATACTTTAGAGAAGGTTACAAGGACTCAAGGTATCTGCAGTTATAATAAGTGTAGTGGTGAGAAAATAGAGACTACCAAGCAGGCCAGCTATTGCGGCGAAAAGCTTTGCCAGGATGGTGAATGTGGTTGTAAGCCTAAATATGCTGCATGTCAGAAATCAGGTAAGTGTGAGCAACAATCTATTCTTGAGGATGGTCAGAGCTGTTCATGTTATTTCCAGTGTCAGTCTAATTATTGTGATCCTAGTGGTAAATGTGTTAAGGCTATTAATGCTCCTTTGACAACGAGTAGTGAACTTCTTAAGGTTGGTGAGACAGCAAAGATTACTATAAGTGCGGATAATGCTTTAGGGTATGATATTCCTACCAAGATTACTTTGAATACTGACAGTGGTATTTTGATGTCTGGTATTGTTGGGGGTGCTGATTGTTCTGGTAATCAGTGTACTGGTGGTGAGATTATGATCCAGTCTAAAGGTAGAGTATCTATTATTGTTGATATTACTGCTCAAAGTTATGGTAAGCATATTTTGACAGCCACTGTAATTCCTACTATTGGTGGCCAGCAATATCCTAAGGAGGAGAAGATTGAGATTGTGATAATCAATCCGATTGATGGTATCTGTTCTGAGGGTGAGACTTCACAGAATGCTTGTTCTGATTGTGGTTGTCCTGGTTCAACATCAATATATGAGTATGTTTGCAAGACTGATTATAGCTGCAAAAAATCAATCAAGTGGCATTTATACTTATTATTTACTGCTGCAATATTATTGATTGCATTTTCCATTTATTCAGTGCCTAGGGCTAAATCATATTACTTAAGGCTTACTGCTAATAGAGATAAGAGGACGGCTGAAAGGGAGCATAACGAATTTAAGGAGCGTAAGAAGATAGTTAGTGCTTTATACCGGATTAAGAAGGATATTAAGATTGATAAGCCACTTCCTATTGAGAAGGTGATTTCTAAAGCAAGACTTGATAATGCCGATCCTGACCTGGTACATGAAGAGTATATAGAACTGCTTGATAAGATGAGGAAGGTCAATGAGCTTTCAGGTGATAAGAAAGAAGAGGCAAAAAAGATACTTAAAGAGCCTATTAAGCATCTTGCTCAAAGATTCTGTACTGGCTGTGGCTCACCTTTAAGAGAAGGAACAAAATTCTGTACTAAATGTGGTAGGCATACTAAAAAATGAAAGTTTGTCAGGAATGCGGTGCCAAGGCAGAGAATGATGACATCTATTGTCCTGACTGTGGTACAAAGATTAAAGATGAAAAAGAGACTAAGAAGATAACTGTCTTGGGTTTAATTAAAATTATAGCTATTATCTTACTCTTGATATTTAACGTTGCTATTTTCAGTTCTAATCCACCATTAGGGATAATAATATTCATTTTTTTTATGATTTGGGCTAATATTATAAATAGGATTATAAAGAAGTTTTTCAATGCAGAAATATCTCTTGGTGTCAAGATAATTCTTACAGTATTATTGATAATTCTTGTAGTTTTTTCAATAAGTAATGTTAAGGTCAGTCAAACTCCAAAAGTTATCGAAAGGTATGATGATGAGAATTATGCTGGGCAGTTTGTTAAAGATCTTGAGCGTATTGTGAACTCTAAGGATTATAATGGGCTTGATGATTTAAGGAATCAAAATAAGATTTCTGAGCATATTTTTAATGAGTTTCTAACTTTAATCAATAGTGATAGTAGGGATATTTCTTTTGATTTTGTAAGGACAGATACTAATTCACAGGATGTTGTGGTTATGATAAGGCTGTATAATGATTTTGGTTATTATGTTGAAGAGAAGACTAAATGGGATTATGAGAAATCAGTTTATTTTGAAGGTGAAGCACAACCTAAATTTGTGTTAGTCAATATACAACCAGGCCTTGCAGATCTTAATTCAAGGACTTTTGAGGGTGAGACAGCTAGCAAGCTTGCTCAGATAAATAAGCCCATAATTGCTGTCAGACAAGCTGATATTCGTACAGGATAGCTCGTAAAGACTAATAGTTAGTTTTAAAAACAAAAACAGCCTTTAAATTAATAGTAATTATAATAAAAAACAATCAGGAGGAGAAAAAATGAAGAAACTATGGATTTTATTGGTAATGGTAGTATTTCTTGCAGGTACAGTAGCTGCAGGTAGTCTATCAATGCAACTTAAGAGAACAAATCCAGGTATTGCAGGGAAGAAAGAAGCATCATTGATATTTGACGTTGTAAATACTGACATGGATCACAAAATGCAAGGTTTTATCTGGTGTCAAAGCCCAGATGACGCAGTTGTTTCCTCATCTTACGGTGCAGGAACAGGAACAGGTGCTCAGTACGTCAGCCCATTATTCACAATGGATAGCGGACCATATCAGAGTTCTATGACATTGACAATTGGAGCAGACTCAGTCGGAGATAAGCGTGCAGGATGTACTTTCAAATATATCCCATATAAAGAGACAGTATCCGGCGGAATAGAGACAACAGAAGACTTTGAAGAAGAAGTCTCAATTGACTATGGCCAGGGTATGGACATAGGTAGCTTTATTGTAACCTATAAGCTTTATACAGAAGCTGTAGTAGATGATGCTGAAACAACAGAAGTTGACGAAACAGCAGCAGCAACAGTTGATGTAGATGTCGAAGGTACAGTTAAGACAATCGAAGTCGGTAGCTCAGAGATTATTGGTTCATTGACAGTTGAAGTTATGAGTGCAGATGATGCATTAGCAACTTTGAAAGTTAGTGGTACTAAAGTAGTCGCTGCAGCTGGTGAGACAATAAAGACTTATCAGAAGATGAATGGTCAGGAAGTTACAACCATTACAGATATGGATTATAGAGAACTAAGGTTGGATAAGAGCGTACCATTTGTAGCAGATATGTCTACCCCAGAATGTCCTGAAGGTAAAGAACATTGTACAGCTGCAGAAGTTGTAGACGTCGGCGGTATGAAAATACCTGTATGGGCAATCATAGTAGGAGCTCTATTGGTTATCTTACTGATAGCTTACCTGCTAGGGAAGACTTCAAGAAGCTAAAGCTTCTTTTTTTCTTTATTTTTTTAAAATGAAAGAGAGTCATAAAGAACATGTAGGGATTTTTAAGTCAGGACTGATTAAGTTAGCTAAGATTATCTGGATTATAATCAAAAGCTTCTTTGAGGCTATCACTTGGGATTTCTATAATAATATCAAGAAGTATTGGAAAAAGTATCTTAAAGGGAAACAGATTGTTGCAAAAGAAGAGCCTAAGCCTGAACCTAAAGAAGAACCTAAAGAGCATCCTCCTTTACCTTAGATCATAATATTTTCTTACACATATTTTTTAATTGACAATCAGCACATACAGGTTTTGTTCTGCAGTATTGTTTTGCATGTTCTACAAATAATGCGTGGAATTCGTTGAATAAGTAATAATCTTTTCTCAGATTCTTATGGAACATGTCTTGAAGTTCTTCATAACTTATGTTTTTATCACATAGTCCTAATCTGGACATTATTCTTTTTGTATAAGCATCTATGACAAATACCGGTTTATTATATGCATAGAGCAGTATTGAATCAACTGTCTCTGGTCCGCATCCCCATATTATAAGAAGTTCTTCTCTTGTTATTTTTCCTTTGTATTTGACAAATGATTTTATTTTTTTTGCTTTCTGGTTGAAGTATCCTGCTGGTTTTATTGTTCTGGCCAGTTTTGCCAGGTTAACAGATTGTAATTTTTCTTTGTTGAGTAATCCAGATGTTTTTAATGCTAGTAATGCTTTTTCTACGTTCTTCCAGCTTGTTGATTGTGTAAGTATTGCTCCGATACATATCTCGAATTGTTCTTCTGGAGTTCTTTTTCTTTTTGAGAATTTT
>JAHIPG010000315.1 GCA_018894775.1 Nanobdellota archaeon | reverse complement strand
TTGGCTTTGAATTCTTCGACACCATAAGTATTACCTAGAAAAATGCCTATTCTATCTTCATTAGATTCAGTTATTACTATCCCAGCATCTTTTAAGGCCCTTAAAAAAGCAACTGCTGCGATTTTCTGAATACGATACATCTCGCGAGGACCCTTTTGAACTTTATTGATCTCGTCTTGAAAAATTTTGGGATCTATCCTAAAAGGAATCTGTTTTTTTATTGAAAGGGCCTCGATCCATACATTGAGCCCTTCTCCTAATCCATGAATACAGCTTATTCCGCTTATAGCAATCTTTGACTTCATAATCATTACACCACTTTCTCAAAAATAAGTACACTGTTCTGTCCGCCAAAACCAGCAGACAAAGACATGGAAATATTAACCTTCGCCTCACAAGCAACATTTAAAATATGATTTAGGTCGCATTCCGGATCCGGCGTTTTATAATTTATTGTTGGTGGGATTTTAGATTCCTGCATAACTTTTATGCAACATATAGCCTCTATAACGGAAGAAGCTCCCATGGTATGTCCTATCATAGATTTAATCGAACTAATCTTTACGTCCTTGCTGTTTTCTTTAAAAGACAGTTTGATCGCCTTTGTTTCAGCCAAATCATTATAAACAGTCCCTGTTCCATGAGCATTGATATAGTCAACCTTCTCGTACCCAATGCCAGCCTCTAACATGGCAACATCAATAGCCTTTGATAATCCTAAGCCTTCTTTGTGCGGCCTAACAAGGTGCTGCGCATCAACAACGGAACCAAAACCAATAATTTTACAGTATGGCTTTGCATTGCGCAAACGAGCATGTTCCATCTCTTCTAATATTAGAACTCCGGCTCCTTCTGATACGGCAAGGCCGGTACGGTTGCGATCAAATGGCCTTACGACGCCGTCCTTGGTAAGAGCATCCATAGCACTAAACCCTCTAAACATAAACTCGCTAAAGATATCTGCTCCACCTGCTAACATAACACCTGCTCGACCTTTTCTGATTTCATTTATGGCTAAGCCAATAGCATCGGCACTTGAGGAACACGCAGTGCAGACACAAAAATTTGGACCTGCTAAACTGTATTTTTCTGCAATACGCGTCGGTATAGAATGTAATGAATACTCTCTTAATAACGAACCATTTTTAGTTTTGCCTTGAAAAAACACCTCATCCATATATCTTTGTCCTGAATCGATCCCCCCTAAAATACTTCCAAAAGCAACACCTGTAACTTCTGAATCTATTTTTAAGCCAGAATCTTCGAGAGCTTGTTGGCAGGCCAATGCAAATAACTTAGTGCATCTATCAGAATCGGCTAATGACTTATCCTTAAGAAATTTTTCGAATCCGAAATTTTCTCCCCCAACCTTACATTTATAGCCCTCCACCTTAAAAGATTTTATAGGTTTTATCGCGTTTTTAGCATTGCAGAGGCCCTCCCAAAAAACACCTACCCCTTGTCCATTATCCATAGGAGTTACTACACCTATACCAGTCACAACAACATCTCCTTGCATCATATCCCTTCTTTATTTTATAACAGGCTGAGTTTTATGCCTTTTTGCTTTCCACCACTGTCTATAAAATTTGAAATAAAAAATCGAACCAAATTGACGAACTATAGAATTCACCATAGAAACATCACCCAGGCACCTCTGGCAATATGGGTGTAAAATCCGGAAATGCCTTAAGCCTTTTATAATTTTCTGAATTTCCTTTTTCTGAAAAGCATCTTTTATTCCTGTAGATTTTATATTGCCAAAATTCGTCCTTCCGTCAAAATCTACACAACAAAAAACCAGATCCCCATTCCATAAGATGCCTATATGTTCTGTCAATCCTTCACAAGCACCAAAATAGGCTTTTTTTACCCTATTCGAATGTAGCCCTGGGTGAATCCAATCTCCAAGCATACGCGTTTCCAGCATAAAATTGTCTGTTATCTTCAATTGATTCCATCCCAGCATGCTCATCTTCTTTATTTGAACCTCGATTTGCTTTAATCTGTTTTTTATTTTATCCAATATTGCTCCATTACGTTCTCTGTCTAGAATCTTCTCCAGCCAAACAGAAAAATATTCACACAGATCATCCTTGTTATCAATAATGCTCATTTTGTTGTTTGGTAAAAAAATATTTTTCCATGGTGTAACTAAAAATGACAATGTAACCTTGGTCTTAACCCCATCAGATAAAACTGCTGCTATACACGAAACAATTTTCTCGCAATATTCATCAAAATCGACCTCTGTCCTTCTCAATCTAAAAGATACAGTGTCCGGGGTCTGGACAGAAAATATAATATGGTCTATATGTTCTTCTAAAAGTTTTTTTAGCATTGCGTCCGTCATCAACCATCCATTAGTAGTAAGGCAAACTTTCAAACCCTTGCCCTTAGCATATGCCACAGCCCTAGGTAAATCGGGGTACAGAAGAGGCTCCCCC
>JAHIPG010000028.1 GCA_018894775.1 Nanobdellota archaeon | reverse complement strand
GTGATTTTATCCCTTCATAATTGAGGTCTTCAGCTTCAGGATCAAGAAAGATAACTTTATGACCTTTCTTCAGAAGAACTGAAGCTATATAGCCTAAACCTATGGGAAAATAACATCCTATCCCTGTTTTTATAGGACCATACATATATTTATACGGCGTATTTATCAGGCAGACTTTCATTTTAGAAATAATTTTATCCTTTTGGCTATAATAAATTTTCCTATTTTAAGACCGTCTAGAAGTGTTATACCTTTTTCTTCTTTTACAATTGATATTGGAACTTCCTTTATTCTTAGTTTTTTATCTATTGCCTCTAACAAAGTATCACTCTCTATTTCATATCTTGGTGCTATTAAGTTTAATTCGTATAGCTTTTTTGCTTTAAAAACCCTGAAGCCGGATTCAGCATCTGTTACCCATTTAAATGTTAAGAGAAAATGAAGTGAGTTGAGTAAGTGATTTCCTATCTTGTTAATATTGGAAGTTTTTAAAATTCCTAAAAGTCTCGAGCCTAAAACCATATCTGCCTCGTTTTCGATTATAGGTTTCAATAATTTAGGGATCTCTTCAGAATTATGTTGCCCATCAGAGTCCATTAAAACAATAATGTCAGGATTAAGAGATTTACTGGTTTCTATTCCCCTTATAACTGCATTTCCTTTGCCTCTTTTAAGAGTATGTTCCGGAACTATTGCACCAGATTCAGCTGCAACTTCTGCAGTCTTATCAATAGAACCATCAGCCACTACAATTATTTGAGAAACATGTTTCTTTACTTGTTCAATTATTTGAGCCATATTTTTTTCTTGGTTGTATGCAGGTAATATTGCAATTATGTTTTGTTTCATTTTTTTATTAAGTTTTCTAAATCATATATATAAGCTGCATCTCTATTATAGATTTTTATAACATGATTAGGTTTATAATTCTTTTTCAAGATATATAAATCAGCATGAATACCTGTTAAACTATCTGGATTTGTTTCTAAAAGTGTATCTGCATATATATATCTAACTCTACGACCTTCAGGCTCATAATATTTTAAATAATCTTGTAATCTAGGTTCTTTACCTGTTTGCTTCTGGAAGCTTGAATAAAACATCCACCATAGGATGTCATCATTATGACGTATATAAAAATTGGAAATTCCTGTTGGAAGAAAGGTTTCATCTTCATTCAATATTGATTCAAAGTATGCTGAAGTAGGTTTGTCTAAATTTCCTTGAAAAGTGATTTTGCAGGAGTCAATGTTTGTTAATGAGCAAACAAGAGGATTTCTTTCTGCATGATGGAAAGGTGCAAAGTAAAGAGTTAAAAAAGAAACTAAAGAATACACCATTATGAATACTAAGAAATATTTTTTCTTTATTTTAAAAGTGTTAAATATGGAATATTTTTTGTCTGAAAAAGTCAAGCTCATTAGTATAAAAAAACCGAACATGAATGGTATTGTATGGACTAGGTGCACCATTATTCCTGATTTAAAAATAGTTACCAGCAATATACATAGGAATATTAAATAGAGTGCAAATTTTTCTTGTTTTGTTTTAGGTTTCTTAAAAATTATTTTAATAAAAATGAATATTGAAAAAATGAAGATGAAGATGTCAAATATATTTAATTGTGCTAAAAACTCCCCTAACCATTGAAAAAAGTTAGGTAATGAGAAACCTAACGCTTGGACTCCTGCCCAGTTAAGTGAAGTCATATAATGATAAGTATCAAATAAATTCTTAAGGCTAAAATTAAAAAATAACATCAGGAAAAAACTTGATGAGCTTATAGCTATAACCATATTTATTAACAAACTTTGAGGATTTATTGTAGATTTATCGAATTTATTTTTAAATATGTGTATATCAATTTTTTCAAAACCTTTTTGTAAAAAATATAAAAGTTCTCTATAGTATTTTTCTAATATAAGTAAAAATGAGAACACTATAAGAGCACCCATAGGAAATTTTGTTGCACTGGACAAACCTAAAAAAGCGAATGCTATCAAGAAATATATTTTTTCTTTAAATAGACCTTTATTAGTTTTATAACCTTTCCATAAAAAAATCAGTGAGAATATTACAAATGTGAAAAGAATAATGTCTACTTTTAATGTTCTGCTAGCTTGGATAATAGCTGTAAAAAATATAAAGAAAGTAATGAAGTATGTTGCTGAATAAATATCTGGGAAAAATGAAAATGCGAATATGATTATACCTAAAATGAAAAGTATACCAAAAATATAAACTGGAGCCCAGCAATAGTTTTCCGCGTTTTTCATAGCTTTTCCAATGTATGCTGATCTATCTGGAAAAAATAAAGGTTTAACATTAGAAACTCCGGAAAAATCTTCTCCAGAAGCCATACAACCCAACCCTATAATATAATTGCCTAAAGGAGGCTCTGTGCTAACCAACCCTGGAAAGTAATCATGAGGGTAATAAGCAAAAACTGCTGCAGGTATTGTATTCATATCATCAGAACAATAGCCCTCAGCAGCATAGTCATCAAATCTTAAATAAAGCCCTAATATCAGCACTGTTATTAAAAAGCCGATTAGAAGTTTATTTTTCTTTAATTGATTAAATATGCTTTTCTTTGAAAAATTAATTTCTTCTTCCATTTAATTTACCTTTGATTATTTTTTATTTATAACAGTTTTTATTTCTTTTATATTTGTGGTTGATGTTCCTAGTTTCCCAACAACTATTCCAGAAGCAATATTTGCAAGTTCCACAGCCTCATCAAGTGTTGATCCTGAAGCTAATGCCAGTGTTAATGTGGCTGTTGCTGTATCTCCTGCACCACTAACATCGTATACTTCTTGTGCCAGGGTAGGAAAATGTTTGATTGTTCCATCTTTTTTGAAGAGGGCCATTCCTTTTTCTCCTCTTGTTATCAAAATGGTAGAATTCAGTTCTTTTAGCAATTTTTCTCCTACTCTTTCTATCGGTGCTTTTTCAAGTTTGGCCATTGCTCTTGCTTCTGTTTCATTAGGTGTTATGATTGTCGCGTTCTTGTAATATGTCTTATGCTGGGGTCTTGTATCAATCACTACAGGGATATCATGTGGTTTTGCTAAAGCTATTGTTTTTTTTATAATATTTCTTGTTATGAGCCCTTTTGCATAATCTGAGATTATTATTCCATCTATACCCTCAATTTTTTTTGTTATCTGTTTCAAAATTTCAGACTCTGTATTTTTTGATATATCCTCCCTGGTTTCGTAGTCAAGTCTTAACAGTTGCTGTCCATATGCTACAACCCTTTGTTTCAGTGTCGTTGGCCTGTCTTTTTCTTCTATCAAGCCGTCTATTTTTATTTTTCTTTTTTTGAGATGTTTTTTTAATAGGTCTCCAAAATAATCATCACCTATTACTCCAAATATATAAGATTCGGCAGATAGAGATGCTATGTTATTCACAGAGTTTCCTGCCCCTCCTGGTACGTAAGTCTCTTTCTGTACTTCTCCTACTTGTATTGGTGCTTCAGGGCTTATCCTTCTGACTTTACAATGCGTATATTTGTCCAGCATTACATCTCCGATTACCATGATCTTCTTCTTTGGGAATTCATCCAGTATTTTTTTTAGGCTCATTTTTTTAATCCCTTTATTTTTTTTATTATATCAGTTGTTGAGTGTCCTTTGATTATGTTAAAAAGTTCTATCTTTCCACCGTATTTTTCTACTATTGGTCTTTCTATGCAATTGTATCCGTATGTTGACGCGTTTACATGTACATTTGGTTTTATTGATTCTACGAATTTTAGGCAATCCGGATCGTCGTATATCATAACGTAATCCACATATTCTATTGATGCCATAATTTCTGATCTATATTTATCTTTGATTATAGGCCTATCTTTTCCTTTGTATTTTTTTACTGATTTGTCTGAGTTCATACCAATTACAAGAATATCTCCTTGCTGTTTGGCAAACTCAAGCAGTTTTACATGACCATAATGCATTAAGTCAAATGTTCCATTCGTTGTTACAATAGTATTTCCTTGTTTTTTCAGGTCTTCAATTATCTTTGTCAGTTCTTTTTTCTTTTTTATTTTAGGATTCATTTTATTCCCTTTTTTATTAGATGGTATAATGTTGGTACTGTTCTTTCATGTTTGCCTTTGATGAAGTATCCTTGTCCTCCTTGCGAGGTAGGTCTTTGTACTACGTTGCATCTTGGCCTGTAATGGTCTATCATATCCAGATTGGCTGTTGTGAATTTTTCTACTTTATAGCCAAGGTTTCTTGCTATTGTCAGTGCTTTTAGGAATACTTCTGGTAATATGACTGCTGAACCTAAATTTATGATTACGCCGCCTTCTAATTTGCTTACTGAGTCTGTGAATATTTTGAAGTCTTCATATGATGTTCTGCCTATCGCTGCTCCGTCGCAGTAAGGGTGTTGGTGTATTATGTCTGTTCCGATTGCTACATGTATTGTAACAGGGATGTTTTTCTCGTAACCTTTATTCAATATGCTGTAATTTTTATATTTCATTCTGAATTTGCTGATGAGTTCACCTATTCTTTTTCCATAACCAACTTTACTTGTTTTCAATGCGTCATTCATCATTTGTCCTGTTTCGTGTGACATTCCAAATGTTCCATCTTCTAAATTTGTTTGCACATCTTCTGATGTTTCTCCAATCAAAGATAGCTCAAAATCGTGTATTGATCCTGCTCCGTTCATAGCCACGTGTTTTATCACACCTTTATCCATGAGGTCGACTATGTATGGGCTCATTCCGGTCTTTATGACATGGGCACCCATCATTAGGATTACTGGTTTATCATTCTCGTAAGCTTCTATTACTTTTTCAGAAAGTTTTTTGAGATTCTTGTTTCTCAATAGTTTTATTTTGTCTTTCAGATTAGGAAAATCTTTTATATTTACCTTATTTTTCCTGTTTTTTATTGAGACAGTTTTTATTTTATTGAAGTCTACGATTGTTCACACCTTTTTTGTTGTTTTGACGACTTTCCATGCGTCTGTATGCTGTTTGTTTGCTATTTTAGTTTCATAATATGTGATTAGCCACATGTAGAGTCTTGCTCCGAACAGTGTTAGTGTCCAGAACATTTCTTTGAAGTTTTTTGGGTATCTTATTGCTTTTATTGGACCTTCTATTGCTTCTTTTGAGAATGATTTCATTAAAGGGAGTGGTTTGTTATCGATTTTTATCTGTTTGTAGTTTATGTATGCTTTTGCTATTCTTCTTTTCTGTTCTACCCATTCTTTGAAGGTTGTTGGATATTTAACGTATACTTTTGCTTCTGGGACATATGTTATCTTGTATCCTTCTTCCATGAACAGGAAAGGTATGTATGCATCTTCTGGGATATCTCTTGGGAATTCTTTTACTACATTGTTTCTGAATGCGAATAAGTATCCTGAGCAGGTGAAGTATTGTTTCTGTGCTGCTTTTTCCATTCTTGTTCTGTGTGCTCCTGCATCGGTTAGTAAATGGCTCCAGTAGCCCAGCATATTGTCTTTGGAGTTTATGGATACTGGTCTGCCTGATAAGCATCCTACATTTGGATCCTCAAATGATTTTAATATTGCTTTTAGAGAGTTTTCGCTTACGAATACGTCTCCGTCTGTGAGTATGAGAATTTTGCCTTTTGCTTTTTTGAAGAGCATATTCAGGGCGAGCATCTTTCCCTGTCCTGGATCTTTGAAGTGTTTTATGTTCTTATTTTTCTTCATGTATTTCTTGACTACTTCTGTTGTCTCTTTGTCTGGACAGCTTACTATCAACTCGTATTTGTGTTTTATATTCTGTTTCAGGAAGGATTCTATTGCTGTACCGATTGTTTCAGGTTCATTATATGCAGTTATTATTATTGATATCATAGTTTTAACCCAAATAATTTATAGTCTGATCTTTTCCTATGTGTCTGGTACACATTTTTATAAAGTTTTTTGATTAATTTATTATGGGGCATTCTTATCAAAATATTTAATAATCCTGTTTTGTATATGGCAGGATAGTCCACTGTTAGTGCAAAGAGTTTTTGTAGATGTTCTATCTTTTCTTTATCTTTTGATGTTAGTATTGATTTATCAAAGAAGTTTTTTTCTATTTTAGCAGGGTCTTCTGTCAAGAGTTTTTGTTTTTTTGCAAATTCTCCCAATTTTGTTCCAGGGTAGGGTTGGAAGATTGATACCCATGCGTATGTCGGCTTACACATCATATTCATTTTTAGTGTTTGTATTGCTTCTTTCAGAGTTTCTGTAGGCAGGCCTATTATATTTTGTGTCATGAATCTTATCTTGTATTTTTTTAGTAGTTTGCATGCGTTCACTATGTCTTCGTTTGTCATTCTCCTGTTTAGTATCTCATCCCTTATTCTTTTGTTTCCTGCCTCTATAGCAATATGTACTGAGTAGCATTTTGCTCTGCTTAATACTCTTGCTACACCTTCTGTTAACAGGTTAGCTCTTATGTGGCAGTGGAATGGCAGGTTGATTTCTTTCCTGTATTTTCTGCAGAATTCTTTAATCCATTTCTTATCGAGTATTATTGTATCATCTTGAAAGTATATGAATTTTGTAGGATATTTTTTTATTACTTCTTTTATTTCTCTTATCAGATTGTCTACGCTTCTGTACCTTACTACAGGACCTTTTCCTTTGTATAGGTCATGGTATTGGTGGTTGAAGCAGTATGTGCATTTGTAGGGGCATCCTCTTGTTGCTATGAAATGTTTTATTGGGTTGTTTGCCTGTTTTTTGTATTTGTATATTATTTCTCTATCTGGAAATTCTATCTCGTCCAGGTTTTTTATGTAATGTCTTACAGCATTCCGGTATATTTTTCCATTTTTTTTCACCCATAGGTTAGATATTCTTGT
>JAHIPG010000314.1 GCA_018894775.1 Nanobdellota archaeon | reverse complement strand
TTTAGAACTATTTAAAGATTAGTGTCTTGAACGGCTTTTTATACTATTGATTATTTTATTCTTTCGTCCTTGTATAGAGTTTGATATGAAATATTTTTGTTTTTTAAGAGAATCTTTTAAGGTTAAGTAAGGTTTCCATTGTTTTTTTACAGCTCTTGTCATCACTTCGCCTATCCCGTAGAAAATCCCGCAACCTAAAGCCATTGTGTAATAGTATGTATTTTCAATGTTTTCAGGTATTGCTAATCCTGCATTTACATAACTTTCTTTTCCTGATTCTAACATCCCACAATCATAGATTCCAAAATATTCTAGTGCAGTAGCGCCTAATGTGATTAATCCTGCTCCTTTAAAAATACGGCCTGCAAATTTTATTGATCCGTCTATTATGTTAGATGTATTCGCAAATTGTTCATCTTTTTCTTTATATTGATTTTCTGTAGAATTATTTATAACCAGATTTGCTTCTTCCATTAGGTTTTGAGTTCTGTCTTCAAGATTTTTTTCTGGTCTGAAAGTCTGTGGAAATTTCATCTTATTGAGTATTCTTCATTTTCTGATATTTTTCCAGATTTAGAACGAATCCTGCGCCTGTTATCTCATTTGCTATTGTTTTTATGTCTTTGTTTATTCCTGCCATTCCTGTATGTTGTCTGTCCATGTTGAATTTTTTGTTGATTGCTCTTTCCTGTATTGTTACTGCGCTTCCTCTTAGGTTCATTGCTTTATTATCTTTTGCTGTCCATGCTTTGTTTAATGATTGTTGTTTGTCTTTTAACTGGTTGAACATGATGAGTTTTTCATATAATTGCTCTATGTCTATTGTTGTTCCGAGCATTTTTGCTGTGTTTTCATCTAATGCTGTAAGGTTTAATTGGTCATCTATTGTGTTTCCGTCTATTACTGTTATTTCTCCTTTACCAAATACTGTTGGGTCTACTGTTGTGATTAGTCCATGATCGTAATATTTTTTCATGTTGGTCAGATCTACTTTTTTTGTTTCATGGCCCCATAGGTCTATGCTTTCTCCTGTTTTTAGCTCTTTGATTTCATTATCATGTGCTTTTACAAGGTTTTCTAGTCCGTCATAGTGGTAGTTCATAAGATCATATAAAGAATCTAGATTTTTTACGTATATCGCGAGATGGTATAGTAGTAGTTCGCTTATGAAGCTGTCTGTCCGTATGTTTTTTACAGCTCCTCCGCCTCCGTTGTGGATTATATATTTTAGTGCTGTTTTTACGACTGGTCCTTTTTTCTTATAGATATTGTTGACTTCTCTTATTCTTTTTGGTGTTATCTTGTACTGTTTGATTGTTTTTTTAAGATCCCCTTTTATCCTCCAGCCATCAGGATTTTTGATTGCTGCTCTTAATTTATTAAACTTTGTTTTGCTTCCTTTATTCTGTACTATTTTGTATAGTTGGTTCTCTGTTAGTCTTGATTTTTTTAGGTTGTTGTGGAATATGTCTGGTGTTACTTTTGCTTGTGCTGCTGACATTATTACATTTAGCTTATAATCTTTTGATAGGTCTTCGAAGTCGAATTTTTTTGTATCATATTCTGGGTATAGGTTTTCCCAGTCAAATGACAGTTCATTCCCTGGTTTTGATGTTTGGTTGAATAGTAGTTTTGCTACATAGTCTCTGAATTGTGCGAGTCCTCGTTCTCCGTGTGGTCCTCTTGCTGCTATGTCAAATGCTGATTCTTGGTTCCATGTACGGATCATTTCTTGTTTGTCAACATCGTAGTGGTCTGCTACTTCATTCAGAAAGTCTTCCTCTTCCAGGACTCTTTCTAGTCTTACGAATTTTTGGTAGTTGTTGCCTTTTAGTTTGTGTTCTTGTGCTGTTTCTGTGATTTTTGTATAGTCTTCAACTTCTAGGTCTGTTCCATATGCTTGGAAGTAGCTGATTGGGATTTTGTGTTCTTTTATGTCTTCTATTGTTTCTTTAAGTTCTTGTTCTATTGCTTCTTTTTGGTTTTCTAGTTCGTAGAATTTTTTGATTATTTGGAATTCTTCTGGTGCTGGTTCTGTTATACTTGCAGTTTCCATATAAGGGGCTGTCTCTTCAGCGTTTGCTGTTCCGAATGTATATAGTGCTATTGCTGCAGCTCCAATTACTAATAGATTTTTGATTTTTCCC
>JAHIPG010000313.1 GCA_018894775.1 Nanobdellota archaeon | reverse complement strand
CCTTAGGGAGCTCTAGGAAAATTTATATACTAAGACGAACATATTATATGATTAATATAATCCAAGAGGTATACAAAAAGCTTCGTAATTTCTGGCGTGACAAGGGGAAGGCAAATCTATTTCTATGAAGGTAAAAATGGAAAAAAATAAAATTTCTAAGCATGAGCTTGAAGGAAGAATCTCTGAATTGAGAAAACAGTTGGCTACTCTGGAATGGGACCTTCGGAATTTGAAGAATGAAGATATGAGGGGTTTGAAGGGGAGAAAGATTGACCAGATCAAGGATGAGCTTGATAGTCTTATTGCGATTAGGAATAATTTATTTTCAACGGAGGACATTGTTCCTGATTCCCGTAGAAGAAAATCTAAGGAGGCAAACAAAATGGAAGAAGAATTGTTGTGGGGATTTGAAGAAGAGGAAGAGATGTATGAGGAAGATTTAGGCTACAATCTTAGTGATGACGAGGATGATTTTGAAGAAGAGGAAGAGAGCGAAGAAGATTATGATGAAGATATGGATGAAGATTCTGAAGAATAAAGTGAGGAAGAAGAAGATTTTTAAACTGTCTTTTTAATTTCTTTTTCTTAATTTTTGTTATTGGTTTTTGAAAAATGAGAAATGGACTTAGCAGCGAAAAAAAAAGGAAGCTTATCAAGAAAAGTTTAGTCTTTTCTATTTTTGATGGAACTTTTCATTCTATGATGGTTGGTTTTGGTGAGTCTTTCATATCAGCTTTTGCGATATTTCTTAAGGCTACAAATATTCAGCTGGGTTTGCTTTCCTCTTTGCCTCTTTTGCTGGGTTCGTTGTCCCAGTTGTTTTCTATAAGGCTTATTAAGAAATTCAATTCCCGGAAGAAGTTTATTGTTACAAGTGCTTTGCTTCAGGCTTTTATGTATATCCCTATAGCTCTTGTTTTTTTCTTCGGTACTCTTAGGGTTTTCCATCTTATTGTTTTCATGTGTTTTTATTGGATATTTTTTATGGTCCTGAATCCTGCCTGGAACAGCTGGATGGGTGATCTGGTAAGTGAGAGACACAGAGGTCTTTATTTCGGAAGGCGTAATAGGATTATCGGTTTTGCATCGTTCATCACAACTTTGTTGGCTGGTTTCATACTCCAGAGGTTTGCCGATGGTGAGATGACTCAGTATATTGGTTTTGTTTTAATATTCAGTTTGGCTTTAGGTTCGAGGGTTATGTCGGCTTTCTTTCTGTCTAAGAAGTATGAGCCGAAGTACAGGCCTGTTGAGGAGAAAGGTTTGAGCGTTTTCAGTTTTATTAAGAGGGTTAAGGGTAGTAATTTTGGTGTTTTGATACTTTATCTTTGTTTGATCAACTTTGCTGTGTATATGTCTGCTCCTTTTTTTGCTGCTTATATGTTGTATGATCTTAAGATGAGTTATATGACTTTCACAATTGTTAACGCTTCTCTGATAATCTCAAGATTTATTTTTATGCCTATGTGGGGCAGGATTTCGGACCAGTTCGGTAGCAAGAAGGTTTTGGCTGTGACTGGTTTTACTATTCCTTTGATCCCTATACTTTGGGTTTTGAACGCTGATGTCGCTTACCTTATTATTCTGCAGCTCTTTTCAGGTTTTGTCTGGTCAGGGTTTGAGCTGATATCTTTTAATTTTGTTCTTGACACCACTACTCATGATAATAGGGCAACTTTCGTATCTTATTATAGTGTTCTTAATGGTGTTGCTATATTCATCGGAGGTGTCATCGGTAGTATTATAGTTAAGTATAATAATGTTTTCTGGTCGAAGTATCTTTGGATATTCATTGTAAGCGGTGTCCTGAGGTATATCATTGGTATATTGCTCATTCCTCGTTTGAGGGATGTCAGGAGTGTTGATGGCATAGATTATCCTCATTTTTTCATAAAGATTGTGACGAATATCCCTACTGTTGGTATCTTCTTTAACATGGTGACTTTTAGGAAAAAGAGATAATGTTCTGAGATATTAAGATTTTCAGCTCATGGGTTAATAAATATTTTTTTGTCCAGAATTCTTGCTTATTGAATGTGAAGGATTTCCGGTCTTGATTATGGAAAAGGTTTTTTTTGTGGTTTATGCTAGTTCTTCTCGTAAATTTCTTGTTTCCCTAAGTGCTCGTAGTTCTTGACGTTCAGCAAAGAAAAAAATAAGAAAAATGTTTTAGTTTGGTTGTTCATATGTTTCATTGATTTTAGTTATTATTTTTGGGATCCGATTTGCGTATTTTACATTTTTGATTTCCCATGGTTTTGGATCTAATTGCTTTTCAGATTTTCTGAATCCACGTCCGTTAAATCCTGATTTTCCACCTAAGAACTTATAGGCTTCTACTAAAAGTTTGTCTTTCTTAAATATCTTAAGCACTCTTTCATTGCGTTCAGACCATTGTGCGGTGTTCAAATCTGTAGAGCTTTCACGTTTGTAATAATTTGATACTTTTAGTTCCAGATCGACAAGTTTCAATGATTTTAATTCTTCTTTTTTATTATAAGAATATGTACTATAATCGCCGTGACAACTATCCTTGTCATTCTCTCCTATTCCTAGTTCTCCATGTAACGCTACATATTCTGCTAGTGTGTTCAATGTTTGCTCATTCAATATTTTTGAAACTTGTGTTTCATTTTTTTCCATTTTGTTTCTCCTATCACCCTTTAGTCAACTCAATTTGACTCAATTTAGTTTGACTATTTAAGCTTTTCGGTGAAAAAATACGGCAAAGCTTATAAGAATAAACTACCTATCTTAACATAATGTTATTCGACGATGAATATAAAAGAAAAATTCTTTCACTGATAGAAGGAGGGATCAAAACATTCACAGAGATAAAAAAATTTCTCCGTATAGAGTCTAATCAGTTATCATATCATCTTAATAAGATGGTAAAAGAGAAATTCCTGATAAAGAACAAGAAAGGTTATAATCTTGGAGAAAAAGGAAAGACTGTCATGCCTTACCTGAGATATTCTAAAGAATTCGATCTGTTACCTATGGTCTCTGTAGGTGTTTTCATTGTAAAGAACAACAAAGTTTTATTGTTAAAAAGGAAGTGGGAGCCTTTCAAAGGTTATTATATGGGTGTAAGCGGAAAACTGAAAAGATATGAAGATATTTTTGAGGCTGCAGAGAAAAGGGTGAAGGAATTGGTATCAGTTAGAATAAAGAATACAAACCTGATCTGCATAAATAATTTTATCTCTCAGACCCATCATTTTGTGATGTTCTTCTTCAGGGCAACTACGACAGATAAGCCTGACCAGGGTGATTGGATTGATCTTAAGAAGTTAGAAGGCAATATTTTTCCTGAGACTGAATATATTCTGAAAAACTTCCTTAATGCTAAGAAGCCAGAGTATATTTCCAGTTTCTTTAATGATAAGACTGGAGATTTCAAGGTTTTTTCTTAACTTGTTTTTGTATATTCCCTTAATATTTCTTTTCTAGCTTCGGCAAAGAAGGGTAAAATTCAGTAAGACTAAACCCTTTTTTATAAAGATGGTCAACTAGTTCTTCTATTTCTGGTGTAGGGGATATATTTTGGTACATGTTTATTCCTATCACTGTTTTGTCTTTCTGAAGGAATGCTGAGTAAACTTTTTTTTGCTTCTTATCGTCTTTTAGTATGTATGCTTCTATAAGGTTTCGTTTATCTCTATTTGCTGCTCTTTTATTTTTTAACCTAACTCCTTGTGAAACAAACACCCCTGTCATTTCTTCCAAAGAATGCCCTTGGGAGTTGTAGAAACAGCTTCCAAAAAACCAAGCCTCATTTATTGTTTTAAGTTTTGGATTTGTTATTTTTGCTATAGCTTCTTCACCTTCTAGTATGAAAGGATTTTTCTGTGGGACTTCCTTCCCTGCGATTTCACTCATTTTTTCGTAGAACGGGTGCCCATAGGTGATCTTAGTTATCTTATCAATAGCTTCTGGTGTTAATTCGCTAGCTGTTCGGCTAAATAAGTAAGCATAAGGT
This sequence comes from Nanobdellota archaeon, assembly GCA_018894775.1. Lineage (GTDB taxonomy): Archaea > Nanobdellota > Nanobdellia > SCGC-AAA011-G17 > VGLX01 > JAHIPG01. Next base: position 254 of record JAHIPG010000313.1, on the reverse strand, counting down.
ATAGTTTCCTCTACATCCCTTAATATCTGTTTTTGATTTTTCATTTAAATTCCTCCTAATTTTTTGATTAACCAAACAGATTGTCTGGATATTTATAAAATTTTCTGTTTTTTGTAACCGTTTAGCTGCTGAGGGTTTGTCTCAGCATGCTAAAGGTATTTAGTCCTTTTAGTTGCCATGTTGCTAGTACGCTCATGATTGTTTCTTTGATTGTTATTCCTTTTTGGTTCCATAGTGAGCTTATTTTTCTTTGG
>JAHIPG010000312.1 GCA_018894775.1 Nanobdellota archaeon | reverse complement strand
GAATGGCTGAAGAATCTTATAATTAACAGGGTCTATATCTTCTATATCATCAAGCTGAATTTTGATTGCCCTATCGTCAGATACAAATTCTCTTACCTGCTGAACCTGTTCTTTTAATTTTTCTTGTTTATTATTGATAGATTTAGTCATACAGGTATTTATACCAAAGTTTAAAGCTAATGCTGATAGTCCTAAAAATCCTAGTTTCTTTAATGCACCCATATTGGCTCCTAAGTTAAATTTGGAATACGTCCCTACATATATATAAAACTATCTATTTGTTACCTTTACATAGTAATAACTAAACAAAAGACTTATATAGTATAACAGAATCAGGACTATTGGATAATAGGGGGAAAATGGCTAAAAAAACACTGGATAATCAGATAAATTTAGGAGAACTAGGAGCTGCAGAGAGAGTAGCAGGCTCAAAACTACTTCTGAAAGTTGGAAAGCAGAGATATCTGACAGACATAGGAAAAGAATATAGAGAAGGAGAAGATGAAGAGCCACTAGAATTCAATCCAGAAAGGATTGATCATTTAATTCTTACACACGGGCACGCAGACCACATGGGTGCAATGCTAAAGATGACCACAAAAGGCTATGATGGAAAAATATACTCAACAAAAGAGACAGCAGACATCACAGACCTACAGCTGAACCAACAGATATCAAGCCCGTTCATACACAACAGGATGGTCAAAGGAAAAAGATACAAAGCAGGACCAAGAAAAGGACAATGGGTATCATTCCAGAAAATATTATACCAAAATGATGACAGAAAAAAAGCAATGGCACAGTTCGCATCATCTGACGGAGAAACACCAGGATACGATTATGGAGAGAATATCAAGCTATCAAAAGATGTAGACATAACATTCTACGATGCAGGCCACATACCAGGATCAGCACAAATCCTATTCAACATAAACCACAAAGGGGAAAAAAGGAAACTGTTAACAGCATATGATCTAGGAAGAACAGACTATAAGATATTAAGACATCCAGTCGCTAACATACCAATCGTAAGGTATCCCCACAAAGACTTTCCAAAAAGCATAGATTATATTGTCGTAGAAAGCACTTATGGAGATAAAGTACACACAAACATCGAAGATTCTATAAAAATATTGGAAGATGCAGCAAAAGACGCAGCAAAGAAAAAAGGAAAACTGATAATCCCTGCATTTAGTGTCATGAGAACCCATATACTCCTAAGTTTTCTGTACATGTTGGAGCAGGAAGGAAGGCTACCTAAAGATATGATGTTCTACTCAAGCAGTCCGATGGCAGACAAGGTAAGCAAGATCATACTCAACCATTTACAAAATGTTGATGAACAGTCAAAAAAAGACTTCGCAGACCCTGACTACAACCCTTTCAAGTTCGACAAACTCATCAACCATAAGAAAATTGCTGAAACAAGAGAATTATTGAAATCAGGAACAACACCTTGGGGAATAGTAGCATCATCAGGAATGTGTGAAGCAGGAAGAATAGTCCCAATATTGGAACAAACATTAAATGACCCAAAAAATATTGTGCTAATAACAGGATATGCAGCATATGGAACAAAAGCATACATGATGATCAAAGGAGAAAAAAAGATACCTTTCGCTAATGGCATGATAGATGTCAAAGCAGACATAAGAAGGATGGGTGGACTCAGCGGGCATGCAGATAAAAAAGAGATAATCGCACACCTAAAAAACATAAGAGACCCAGAAGACGGAAAACAATTCAAAGGAATATTCATAAAGCATGGAGAGAAGGATGCCTGCTACAAACTAAAAGACAGCATAATCGAAGCAGGATACAATCCAAAGAAAGTACATGTAATGATAAAAGACGAGCCTTATGTCCTTTAAAATGAAATTCAAGCAAATTTTAGGTATAGGAATTATAGGATTAGCATCATTAAACCTGCTAGGATGTAGTAGCAAAGATAAAAGACAAGACTTAATAAGAATATCAAAACCAACCTTAAGAGAATGGAAAAATTATGAAAATAACAACTTAAGATTTAGGGTAACTGCTTATGATGCTGAAGGGATATCATCTATAAAATATTTTATCAATGACCAAGAGTTAAAAGCTGGATTATTTGCATGTGGAGAAGAAACCTTTGAAGGAGACAACAGAAAATATACAGCAATAGCCAATATATCAAATGATATGACTGAAGAAATTTACGGCGAATCAAGAGATCCAAAAGAGAAATATCTACTAAGAGTAGTGCTTGAAGATTACGAAGGAAATAAGATAGAAACCAAAGAAAACTTAGACTTTGTTCTCAAAGAAGACCCAAATATGGAAGTGTTGTTCAGGTCCAAATAATGATCCATAAGAATAAACATAATATTTTAAAATATAAAACTTTATTTTTTCTTTAGCAATAAAAACAATAGCACAGATG
>JAHIPG010000311.1 GCA_018894775.1 Nanobdellota archaeon | reverse complement strand
TACCGTAAACGGAAAAGAAATTGAATTCAGCAACGGTTTTACGGATTTACATACCACCAGTTATCAGAAAATATTAGAAGGCAATGGTTTTAGCCTTGAAGATGCCAGGAGTGGTATAAATGCTGCTTTTCATATTCGGAATTCCAATCCCATTGGGTTGAGAGGGGATTATCATCCTTTGGCTAAGGGGCTGATGTCATCCTGAGTCTAAACACCTTGAAAAAAGGCGCATAAAGTGATATATAACAAAGGCGAATGCCGAAAATCGCTCAACGGTTTTCACAAAAGTTTCACATAGGTTTCTTCGTAAATTGGCGTTGTACAAAATTTATTTAATAACCTTATTTGTCAAAATAACCTTAGTAGCCTAATAATTCGAGTTAAAATTCAACCTTATTTCGGCTGGGCTCAATGCTGGTATTACCTTGAATTGCTGCAAGTTAATAAGGTTAAATCTTTGGGAAATACCTTAACTACTAAGGTTAGTAAAAATAAAATAAGGTTTTATAATTGTTGATTCTTTAAAATCATCAAAATACAATTAGCATAAAGAAATATTTTCCAATTAATTGTAAAAACAATAAAGTTAAAATATTACAAAGTTGATATACAATCTGTTATATAAAGTTGTCATTGGTAGGAGTTTATACAACGAAGGATCTTTTCTTGGCTTAGTTCTACTTTTTTAGGGATTCTTCTCAGTCGGCTGCCTGATCAATATAACACCCTTACATCAATCTTTCTAAGAAGTTTTCTCCTGATAATCTCCAACACTTGTATTCTCCTGAGATTTTCTTTAGATTTGTGTATAAATTCATAAACAATGAAAAGGACATATATTAGTCTGCTATTTCTTTTTATACTGAGTTTGCATGCCTTAGCACAGGAGCAGCAAGTAATAGTTCCATATACTTTGGCCGATCGTGATCGGGCTATACTTACAGAAGCCAAATTAGGTACTATTGAAGCAAAAATAAGTACTCTTGAAGAAAAGATCAATGCGCTTGAAGCAAAAATGGATTATAAATTTGATAGTCAACAAAGACAGCTTGATGATATAAAAACACTTTTTTACTGGGGTTTTGGAATCTTGATCAGTCTTTACATTTTTATGATGGCCTATATGATCTGGGATCGTCGTACTGCAATGCAACCTGCATTATCACAATCAGCCAAAGCTGAAGATAGTAGTCGAAATCTAATAATAATACTACGGGAATACTCGAAAAAACATCCGGAACTGGCAGAGCTGCTAAGGACACATGGTATGTTATAATTACTAGTCATCCTGCCTGTCCGCCCTATGGCGGAATTAGTTTTTCACGATGCCTGTCCGGCTACCGACGGAAAGAACGGCGCAGCCCTCACCGAAGGTAACCCCGAAGGGCTCAGCGAAGCTAATCTCTTGGATCTGGTAGTGATTACCTGCAGATTGCCTGCGCCTACCTTTTCCGTCGGATGACGAACGTTTCAGTCCTCTAAGGATAATCATATTTTCAACCCTAGATGTTAAAAACCATTAAACAAAGGCAAATATTCAGGCTTTATTTATTGTTTATCATTTCACTGATGATAATGCCTATAAACAGCTCGGAACAACTTAACAATATCACCGTTCTCCAATTGCGTGGAGACTATTTTTTTCATGGTGCTTTGTTTATCCCATGGGCATATTTCAGTTTTACTAATAACAAATCAATTTTCTTATGGTTGTTTATCGGGTTGTTGGTAGCAGGCTTATCTGAAGGAATCCAATACCTTCTTCCTTACCGTTCTTTTAATATAAATGATATTCTGGCCAATTCCATTGGCATCTTTCTGGGATTCGCTTTTTCCTTCCTTTTGAATCCTTTCAAATCAAAAAGCTAAATTTAGCTTAAGTCTCTCCTCAATAAAATTTTCTAAATCCTTTTCATAAGCTCAAAACCCGCTTCCATAAAAACGGAACGGCTAAAGGAATATTACCGATTAGTCAACAATTAGTATAATATTTCCGGTAATTTTTGTTAAATAATTCCAAAACAACTAGATTTGTACAAATTTAGCCCTAAATGATACGCCGAATAGTTTTATTTGCATCTTTCGATATTGTTCTCCTCCTTTTTACATTAGTCGCATTTTCTTCAATTTTCTCCGGTCTTCCTGCACCATACTCGCCTTTATTTTGGAAAACATTTGCTCTTATTGGTAGTAGCTGGATTATCTGGTCACTAATATTTAAAAAATATTCCTT
>JAHIPG010000310.1 GCA_018894775.1 Nanobdellota archaeon | reverse complement strand
TATCTGTTCAGTTATGGAGATGAAGATATAAGAGAAGAAAAAAAAGTTGTAGTAAAACATTCGAATAATGCATTGAAGAGACATTTTGATAAATTCGTGTTTAATTTTAAAGTCTATAAGGAATTAAAAAAATATATTAGAAGGATAAAACCTGATATAACATTTGTACATAACAATTATGTTTACGCTATACCCTTATTACTTGCCTTGAAACAAGAAAATATCCATACAATACAAACAGTACATGACTGGGGACAAATATGCCCATCATCCTGGTGCGTAATCAAGAGAAACCTTAAGAGGTGCAAAGGAGCAGAAGGAATATCAACAAAATGCTTGCTTGAAAAATGTATTAGCCCAAATCATTTCTTAGCAACCTATTTGAGGAATAAGATAAGAATAAAATTAACTAAGAAAACAATAAAGAAATTTATCTCACCAAGCAAAATGCTTGCAAAAGACTTAGCAAAACATGGCTTCAAAAACGTTAGTTGTATACATCATTTTAAAGAGTTTGGAGAATCAAAGTTTAGCACAGAAAAATCACAAAAAGGGCTTATAATCTACGTAGGTGTATTGAGTAGGAACAAAGGAGTCGACTTCTTAATAAAAGCGTTCAAGCTAATATTACAGAAATATCCTGATGCCCTGCTGAGAATCATAGGAGATGGTCCTGAACGTGAAAACCTTGAGAAACTATCAAAACGATTAAACATAGAGTCTAAAATAGATTTTAAGGGCAAGATACCTCATGCAGAAGTCCTTAAGGAATTTGAGAAATCAAGACTTTTTGTTATCCCCAGTGTGTGGATGGAAAATTCCCCTTTTGTAGTATATGAATGTATGTCAATAGGCAGACCGATTGTAGGATCAAACAGGGGAGGGATACCGGATTTAGTACTCCATAAGAAGACTGGCTTGATAGTAGAGCCTGGAAGACCTGAAGAAATCGCTGAAGCAGTATTGAAAATCTTGAAAGATGATGATCTGTTCAAAAGATTTTCTAAGAACGCTTTTGAATATGTACATAAAGAACTAAGCACACAAAAACACATAATGGCTATTGAAAAAGTGTTAAAATAATCTGCTGGTCCTTACAAACAAAAAACTTATTAAACCCTGATTTTAATAGTTTTAGAAGGTGCGTTACTATGAACATTCTGGTTACAGGTGGATGTGGATTTATCGGGAGTAATTTTGTTAGATACATGCTTGATAATCATAAAAACTATAAAATTTGCAATATAGACAAGCTGACATATGGAGGTAACTTAGAAAACCTGAAAGATATTGAGAAGAATCCAAAATATAATTTCATAAAAGGAGATATTTGCAACAAAAATTTAGTTCTTGACATAATGAAGCAGAGTGACGTTGTAGTGCACTTCGCAGCAGAATCACATGTAGATAATTCTATAAGAGACTCAAATGCGTTCATTCATTCTAACGTAAAAGGTACACAGACCCTTTTAGATGCAGCAAAGCTCTGCAGGATACAAAAATTCATTCAAATATCAACAGATGAAGTTTATGGCTCAATAACAAAAGGCTCTTCAAAAGAAATAGATATACTTGAACCAAATAACCCCTACTCTGCATCAAAAGCGGCAGGAGACATGCTTGCAAGGGCATACAATATAACATTCGACGTACCGACGATAATAACAAGAAGTTCAAATAACTTTGGACCATATCAACATCCCGAAAAACTTATACCATTATTCGTGACAAATCTTTTAAGAGGGAAAAAAGTCCCCCTGTATGGAGATGGATTAAATGTAAGAGAATGGTTATATGTAATTGATAACTGTGAAGCAATAGACAAAATTTTACATAAAGGCCAAATAGGGGAAATATACAATATCGGCGGTGGAACTGAACAGACTAACTTTGAAATAACAAAACTACTTCTTAAAGAACTCGATAAGGATGATAGCTACGTAGATTTCGTTAAAGATAGGCCTGGACATGATAGAAGATATTCTCTAAACATATCAAAGATGAAAAAAATGGGATGGGAACCAAAATACGATTTTAAAGAAGCCATTAAAGAAACAGCGAAATGGTATCGAGAAAATAGAAAATGGTGGCTAAAACTAAAATCCTAATAATAGGAGCATCTGGACTTCTAGGATCAAAACTCTATGAACAACTCTCTGAACAGTATAAAATCATAGGAACCTGCTTTAAGAACAAAGCAAAAAATCTTTACACTTATGATTTAGCAAAAAAGAATCTTACAATCTTCAAAGAAACAAAACCAGACATAGTCATACATACAGCCGGAATTACAGACGTAGATTACTGTGAGACCAATCAAGAAGAGGCGTACAAAATAAATGTGGCTGGAACAGAGAAGGTCATACAAGGCTGTAAGCTGAATGACTCAAAACTAATCTACTTGTCTACAGATTTTATCTTTGATGGGAAAAAAGGAAGCTATATAGAAGAAGACTTGCCCAATCCACTGAACTACTATGGAAAAACAAAGTTGAAATCAGAACAACTCGTAAAAGGCTCAGGGCTTAATTACATAATAGCAAGAACATCCTTCTTATACGGATCAAAACAGAATAAAAAATTTGTAAGCTGGTGCATAAATAAATTAAACAATGAAGAATATATAACTCTCATAGCAGATCACATGAGAACACCAACATTAGTGGATGATATAGCAGAAGCCTTAAATGCCCTAATACTTAAAAAAAGACAAGGAACCTATCATCTAACAGGTTCAGAAAAACTATCTCCATTCAGTATGGCTGTGAGAATAGCTGAAATATTCAATTTTGATAAGAAATATTTAAAACCTATAACATCCCATAAATTGAATTGGGCAGCACAAAGACCTAAAAATACCTCTTTAAACATCCAAAAACTGCAACAAGAGGGTATACAAATGTCAAGCTTTGTCGAAGGTTTAGAAAAAATTAAGGAGCAAAAAAAATGAAAGAACGACCAAAAAGGCTCACAGTAGATAATAACACACAGTGGGAATGCCAAAAATGCATGAAATGCTGTGAAACCAACAAAGAAATAGTACAAAAAATATTCAACATAAAATCACACAAAGAACATTGCCATTTCCTTGAAGACAAGACATGTAAAATAGAAGACAATAAACCTTTGATGTGCAGGTTATATCCTTTCTTTCCAGGCATTAACGATAGAAAATTCAGCTTTGCAATAGGAAAACTAACAATATTCGCCGGATGCCCAGGCGTAGGTAAAGGTAAAAAAATATCAGAAAACAAGGAATTACTGAAAAAAATAGATGGAACGGCAAAAGAACTTATGGACAGATTTGCTTTAAAACTACAAGGAAAGATAAAAGATGTATTTGAAGAGAAGAAAAAACCAGCAACATAGTCCCCCCATAAAAACATATATAAACACAATAAATCAGACAAATAATTATGGAAACGTTCACCAAGAAACTCTCAAATCTCATGAGGATAATGATATGGTATGGAGATTATGCCCTATTTAACATTCTAAATATATTCACTGGGAAAAAAAGAGTCCCTAAAAGTGTAAGGAACATTCTTGTTGTAGAGCTTCTATACATAGGAGATGTTATAGCAATTACCCCTACACTTAGAGCATTAAAACAAAAATTTCATATTGCAAATATAGACATTATGCTTAGACCATCAATGAAGGCTGTTCTCACAGGAAATCCTAACATAAACAACATACTAATATATGATAAACAAGATTTTGACAGAAGTTTCAATTCAATAACAAAAGAACTAAGTGGTAAATATGACCTTGCTGTTCTGTTACACCCTGGAGTAGATATAGGGAATTATAAAGCAAGCAAGCTTCTAAAAAAAGCTAAGATTCCTTTCCGAATAGGCTGTACGAAAGTAGGATTTCTTGAAGGAAAAGGATTCTTCTTACACAGAAAGACAAAACCAACATTCAAAACTAAACATAAAGTAGAAGACAATCTTGACGTAATAAGGACTATCGGAGCAGATACTGTTGATAAACATCTAGAGGTATACACAACAAAACCTGCGGAGAAATATATAAATGATCTGTTAAAAAAAGAAAAAATAACAAAAAAAGATATTGTTATCGGAATACATGCAGCACCACAACATAAGACTCATGAATGGTCTGTAGAAAAATTTGCAAGAGTGGCAGATGAGCTGGTAAAAAAATACGAGGCAAAGATAATATTCACAGGAGTGCAAAAAGATAAAGATTACAACCAGAGAATCATTAATCTGATGGAAAATCATGCTGTTAATCTTGCAGGAAAGACAGACATGAAACAATTCTTCGCTGCAATAAAACGCGCAAACTTAACAATCAGTGTGGATACGTCAGCCATGCATGTAGCAGCAGCGCTCAACAAGCCAATAATTGCATTATTTGGCGCAGGAAATCCAAGAATATGGAAGCCATACACTCAAAAATCAGCCATAATCTTCAAAGAGAATAAAACCTGTACAAGCTGTATGAAACACACATGTAATAAGAAATTTGACTGTATGAGGCTTATAACAGAGTCTGATATCTTGAATGCTGTAGAAAAGTTTATATAATATGTTTATTTAGTAATATGTATATTATAACATTAAAAATATGGAGGAGATATTAAAATGAATTTTGATAAAAAAACTACGCTAATGGCACTTTCTATATTGTTAGTAGCAGTCCTAGTAGGTCTTAACTTTGAGAAGTTTACAGGACAACTTATCTTGAAGAATGAAGGTAGATCAGCATACGAAGCGATTCCTTCACAAGTATACGCTTCTAACGATCCAAGTATAGTCAAGATGAATAATCCCATAGTAGAAAATGGTAAAAAAGTATACTTTACAGTCGAAGTTGGCTCAGAAGGTACCCAAAGAAAACTATCAATCTATAGAGAAGCAGGTGGAGCAAGAGTAGGTCAGATAGAACTTGACCAAAACTGCGGTGGAAACAAATGTCGACCAGACAGAGTAACATGGGCTGATTACAGAATACCTGAAAGCTGGGAAGGCGAATACTGTGGAAGAGTATGGGACTACAATATAAAACAATTTACCATGCCTGGCGGATGCTTCACAGTACCTTAAAAATATCTTTTCTTTTTTTTATTTAACAAAAGTTTTATTAATTTGAATTCTGTTATCTAAAACATGAAAATAGCATTCGTAACAGCATTCTACACTCCAGCAATAGGTGGAGTGAAACAGGTAGTTGAAGAATTAGCAGAAAGATATGTAAAACAGGGACATAAAGTTCATGTCTACTGCTCAGACTCTGATAAATATAAGAGGATACCTGTGAAGGAAGAGATAATAAACGGAGTGCATGTTCATAGATGCTATAACTGGTTTACAATCGCTAATTTTGCAACCTTCTGGCCATCAATACTATGGAAGCTATGGAAAGAAGACTTTGATCTAATCCACAGCCATGTATCAGGACATTCTTACGTATTCTTCGCAGCACTAGTATCTAAGCTTAAAGGGATAACTCATGTGCATACTACGCATTGCCCTTGGACAGAAGGCTATAGGTCCTTATTAGGGAGAATAATGGTTAAATTAACTTATCCTACCTTCTTGAAACTTAGCTTCAAATGGATAGATAAAATAATTGCTATAACGCCTTGGGAACTGAAATTTATAGAAAAATGGGGTGTAACAAGAGATAAAATAAAAGTAATCCCTAACGGAATGGATAAACTATTATTGAAACCGATAAAAAATAATGATTTTAGAAAAAAATTAAAGATAAGAAAAAAAGACAAAATAGTTCTGTTCTTTGGAAGATTAAATCCAACAAAAGCTCCGGATAAACTTGTGC
>JAHIPG010000309.1 GCA_018894775.1 Nanobdellota archaeon | reverse complement strand
TTCCTCAAATCAATCCTGTTGTTATCAATTGTTGCGGCTCCAACAGAATCATAACCTCTATACACCAGTCTTTTACCTGCATCAACCAGGATGCGTCCAAGATTCTTTTTCTTGTTCTTGAACACTATGCCAAAAATGCCGCACATAGAGAGTTATAATGATATTTGGGTTTAAAAATGTTGGTATTTCTGTGTAATTTTGTAACCGCTATGAGGAATTAGAAAACAATTTAATATCATAAATCCTTAACGAGTATATGAAATTAAGGTCTATTGCTGAAGAAAAGAATATCAAAAAATCATTTTTAGAAAGATTGGATAAAAGCATCCTAATTTGTGATGGTGCAATGGGAACAATGCTGTGTTCCAAGGGAGTATCAACAACAGTATGCTATAATGAGTTAAACATCTCAAATCCTAAATTGGTTCAGGAAATCCACAAAAGCTATATTGATGCAGGTGCCCAGATTATTGAGACGAATACATTTGGAGCAAACAGAGTAAAATTAAGCAGGTATGGTTTAGAAAAGAAGGTTTACGAAATTAATTTTCAGGGTGCACAAATTGCTAAGGAAGTTGCTGGAAGAAACATATTTGTTGCAGGTTCAGTAGGACCGTTAGGCAGGCCTACAAAAATTTTTGATAAATTGACTAAAAACGAAAAACACAGGGTTTTTACGGAGCAGATTAAGGCGCTTTGTGATGGTGGTGTAGATCTGATTATGATTGAAACGTTTGCGGATCTTGATGAGATGAAGGAGGCGGTGAATGCAGCAAAGGATGTGGCATATCTACCAATCATATGTCAAATGACTTATGGTCAGGAAGGAAAAACGTTTGCAGGTATGGACCCGTTTTCAGCAGTTAAAGAACTATCAGAGATGGGTGTTGATGTAGTTGGTGCCAACTGTGGCAGGGGTCCTCAGGATATTTTGGGTGTTATTAAAAAAATGGGAAGCATAAGTAATATTAAACTCTCAGCACAGCCAAATGCTGGGCTGCCAAGATTTATGGATGGACAATTTATTTATCCTTCCGCACCAGAATATTTTGGCATATATGCTAAAAGACTGGTTGACGCAGGAGCAAATATTGTTGGCGGATGTTGTGGAACTATGCCCGAACACATTAAAGCAATTGCTGATGCAGTTAAGGATCTCAAGCCAAAGCCAAGAATGATCAGTGTTGAAATAAAACATCCAACAGGATATTTTAAAAAACCCCTGATTGAACAACCATTCCTAACATCTCTATCGAAAAAATTCGGTAAAAAATTTGTTGTAACGGTTGAGATTGATCCACCAAAAGGGGTAGATGTTTCAAAGGCGTTAGAAGCAGCAATGTTATTTAAAAAGTATGGTGTTGATGCTGTTAATATAGCTGACAATCCATTGGCTAGGACAAGAATGAGCCCGGTAACTTTAGCCCATCTGATCAAGAAGAAGGTGGGATTAGAACCTATTCTCCACTTTACCTGTAGGGACAGAAATGTTTTGGGAATACAGTCAGAGTTATTGGGCGCATATGCCTTAAACATAGAAAATGTTCTTGCCCTCACAGGTGATCCCCCTGCTACTGGAGATTATCCATACTTAACTGCTGTGTTTGAGGTCACATCCAAAGGACTTATGCATATTATTAAAACATTGAACCAAGGATATGATCTTGCAGGCAATCCAATCAGTCCTCATACAAATTTTTGCATTGGTGCAGCTGTTAATCCAAATGCATCTAATCTTGATAGGGAGATTGAACGTTTTAAGGAAAAAGTTGAGGCTGGAGCAAGTTTTGCTCAAACACAACCATTGTATGACATTAACATTTTCAAAAAATTTCTTGATAAAATTTCACATTTAAAAATCCCAATCTTAGCAGGTGTTCTGCCTTTGCAAAGTTACAGGCATGCTGAGTTCCTGCATAATGAGGTGTCTGGTATCATAATTCCAGAGGGGATTAGAGAAAGAATGAGAAATGCAGATAAACCTGAAAAAGAAGGGGTGCTAATTGCTCAGGAGTTTCTCGCTGATGCGAAGAAACTAGTATCTGGTGTTTGCTTAATGCCCCCGTTTGAAAGGTATGATGTGGCATTGGATGTGCTCAGGGTTTTAAAGGAAAAAAGAGGGAGAAAAAAATGATAACAACAGTTGTAGGAAACTATCCTAAAATACCAAATTATCCCAGAGAAGCGAAACTGCGCAAAGCTATTGCTGATTTTGAAAAAGGGAAGATAACAAAAGAAATACTTTCAAGGATTGAAGATGATGTTACAATAGAGGTGATAAATGAGCAGGTTAATGCAGGTGTAGAACTCATCACTGATGGACAGATTAGATGGGAAGATGCTCAAACCTATTTTGCGAAAAAGATAAAAGGTTTTTCCATCAATGGTCTAATAAGATACTTTGATACAAACACATACTATCGTCAGCCTGTAGTGGAAAATAAAATGGAATGGCTTACGCCTATATGTGTAAACGATTTTAGGTTCGCTGTAAAACATAGTCCTGTGCCTGTTAAAGCAGTAATTACAGGACCCTATACCTTAGCCCGACTTTCAAAAAACAACCATTATAGCAGCATCAATGATCTAGTTTTAGACTTGGCAGATGTTCTTGCTAAGGAAGCAAACGCATTGGAAAAGGCGGGCGCAACATTTATTCAGATAGATGAGCCTGCTATTTTAAAATACAAGGATGATTTTTCTTTGCTTAATGAGGCAGTAAAGGTTATAACAAGAAACCTTAATGTAAAGACAGCTCTCTACACATATTTTGGTGATATTGATGATTTGTATCCTGATATACTTGAACTCCCAGTCGATGTGATCGGGCTTGATTTTGTGATGGGAAAAAACAATTTTGATATAATCAAAACAACGTCTTTCACAAAAGAACTCGGCTTTGGAATTGTTGATGCAAGAAATACAAAAATAGAAAAAATTGATGAGATAGTAAACAACATAAAAAGAATCAGTAATATAGTACCTGAGAGAAAACTGTATGTAAATCCCAACTGCGGGCTGGAGTTTCTTCCACGAGAAAATGCATACAACAAACTTGTTAATATGGTTAAAGCAGTAAACAAGGTGAGGGGGATAATATGAAAGGTTTACTTACAACAACAGTAGGAAGTTTCCCAAAACCAGAGTATTTAAAGAAGGCAAGGGCAAAATTTTCAAGGAAAGAAATAACTATGCAGGAATTAGAAAGTCTTGAAAGAAAGGCAACAGAGGATGTAATCAGGCTTCAAGAAACATTGGGTTTAGATATATTAGTTGATGGGGAGATGTACAGGGGGGATATGGCAACATTTTTTGCCAGAAACATGGAAGGGTTCAAAATAAGCGGGTTAGTTAGATCCTACGGAAACAGATACTACAAAAAGCCTGTTGCTGTCAGAAAAATAAAAAGAACCAAACCCATAACAACCGAGATGTTTAAATTTACTCAAAAACTAACCTCTAAACCTGTTAAAGGGATTTTAACAGGACCATACACAATGACTGACTGGTCATTTAATGAATATTATTCTTCAAGGAAGGATATGATTATCGACCTTGCTTATGCTATCCATGATGAAGCAGTTGATTTAGAATCTGCTGGCGCCAGATACATCCAGATAGATGAGCCTGCTATATCAACAAGACCTGAAGAATTAGATCTAGCGATAGATGCGATGAAAATTGTAACAGATGGTATCAATGCAAAAACCATCACGCATATATGCTATGGGGATTTTGAGAAAATTTATCCAAAAATGTTAGAATTACCTGTAGATCAAATTGACCTAGAAATGGCAAATAGCAATTTCGACTTTTTAAACCTGTTTAAAAAATACAAGTTTACAAAGGAAATCGGTTTTGGTGTAATTGATGTGCATACTCATAAAACAGAAACAAAAGAATATGTGAAAAATGGTATAAGAAAAGCTCTTGAGGTATTTTCCCCAGACAAAGTATTTGTTGACCCTGACTGCGGGCTTAAAACAAGAACAGAAAAAGAGGCGTATCAGAAACTGAAGGTGATGGCAGAAGCAACTATGGATGTTAAAAAAGAACTTAACATTGAATGAAAAAAGTTTTATTTCCATTTATCACTGTATTTTATTTCATCAAAAATACACTCAACATATTCTGGGTTAATTGTTTTCCTGTATTTGCAGTGTTTGCATCCTTCTACGGAAACTGTCATGCTTGAACCAGGGCAGAATATTTTTCCATCACTAATCCGAACCTTCCTCATAAATAATATTATTGTTTACTGATGTATTTAAACATATCTAAACATTCTACTATTTTTT
>JAHIPG010000308.1 GCA_018894775.1 Nanobdellota archaeon | reverse complement strand
GATACTCTTGGGTTTGACGCAGTAATAACTCGTACTGTCCGTACACTTCCATCAGTTCTGCAATACCAGGCATTTTTTTTGCCCGGGTCATAAGTTTTTTATATTCTGCTTCAGAGGAATCTTTATTTTGTCTCATAATGATACTTAAGTGTTTTATGACATATTAATCTTCCGCTCTCCTCATTTGATAATGTTTAAATGGTTGGATGCTCATTTAATATTTGAAATCTTCAAAGAAAAAGGGGCGGGCGAAAAAACAATTAAAATTGAAAAGGAGATGATTTGAATATGACGCAAATAAACTTGACGGATAGAATAAAACCCGATGGAATTAGTATTGTTTCCTATCTTGAGTATCTTCAAAAGGGAGACTACCAAATTCCGACTTTCCAAAGAGAGATTGTATGGGAAAAAGAAAATGTAAAGAAATTATGGGACAGCATTTATAAATTCTACCCTTTAGGAAGTATTCTTATCTGGAAAACTGACACAAAATTACATAATCATAGAGCAGTAGGTGGGCATATTATACCACCAGACGATTCGCGAGTTCAATTCCAGTACATTCTCGACGGCCAACAGAGAACAACATCCCTTCTTACTTCCATATATGGTGGACAAATAAAAGGTAAACCAGATTTCGATCCAACACTATATATTGACCTTACAATCGAGTGCAAAAATGAAGTTGATGACACAAGTTACGCTCATCGATTTCTATTTTGGGGTGAGATAGACGATAAGGATGGAACTTATCTACGAAACGTAGGTCGGAAAAAGAAATATGATGATGGACTTATAATAAAATTGCGCGACATTAAAAACGATTTCCAAGGTATCTTCACTCGATTAAGCGCACTTCCTGATAAGCAGATTCTTATAGAAAATCTATGGCGTATAAAAAATGTTCTTGATAACTACCGTATCGCATATATTGATTTAAAAGGTATTGCAGTAAGTGAAGTATGTCAGATTTTTGAGAGAATTAATCAAGCAGGTAAACGACTTGATATTTTTGATATAGTAGTTGCCAAAACATATCGACAAGACAGCCAAAATCAAAAAGGATTCTATTTAAGGGATTTAATTTTAGTTTTTCGAGAAACATCAAACAACAGTAAATTTCTCGGTATTGATGATATAGACTATCTTCAAATTTTAGCTGTACTTATTAGGGAAAATATAGATAATTCGGGCATACATAACATCACACCGAGATATTTAAACGATATTAAGGCCGTGCAGATTGAGACAATATGGAGTGATGCAAAATTAGCAATTCTTAAGGTGTTTGACTTCTTTGAGAACCACTTACGCATCAAAACCCCAGACCTTATACCTTACCGATATTTTTATCTCACATTGGCAAGTTATTTTTATCAGAACAAGACACCAGATTATGACTTTCTAAAACGTTATTTTTGGTTCTACAGCTTTCACAACAATGACCTACTGAGTAACACCACACATCTTTCAAGTCATATTTCTTTCTTGAAATCGCAACGCCAAAATAATGCAATAAAATTTGAAAGGTTCTTAATCGATAAAGATCGCCTTCGGATTGCATTCTATAGCTCGAAAGGTCGCCTATCGAGAGCAATCTTATCTCTTTACTCCAGCCATCTTCCAAAGGACTGGAAATTCATCGATAGGGATGTTATTTCCGATAATTTATTCTTCTCTACGGACAAGCCAAATCTTCATCATGTATTCCCAACAGGCTATATCTCTGATAATCCAGGAACCAATTCTCTCAATAGTAATAGCTTAATGAACATTGTCTATCTTACTCAGATAACAAACCTAGCTATCAGCGACATGAATCCACTAAAATACATGAAAGAATATGATGTTCCAGGTTTTGAAAGAGTCCTCGAATCGCATCTTCTTACAGATAAGGTATTACAATGGTCGCGATTGGATTCCATGCCAGATAACGCACTTGATGAATTCATCAAGGACCGTATTGATACAATAATAAATGACCTAAAAACAAAATTATCCGGCATCAATGTTGAAGTCATAGACACAAGAGGCACAGAAAAAACTGAGGATGAGAATCTTGATGAAATCGAAGAAACGCCCGCCCCTTAAAACGGCAGAGGCACAGACGCCTAACAAGCAGGTATCTGGCTCCGCACCCTTCGGGTGCTCTGACCCAAAATTGCCCTTCGGGCAAACTTCAGATACCCGCATCCCGTTATCTGAAATTTAAAATTCATCAAAAGCATTCCTACTTCGTCAAATCAACAACCCTTTTTGCTTTCCCCTCACTTCTTGGAAGTGTTCCCGGTTTAACGATTTCCGTGTTAATCCTGAGATTCAATGTTGAGTATATCTCCTCTTCCACCTGTTTTTTCAGTTTATTCAGATTTCCTTTTGAATACATTGTTTTTGTCGGCTCAACCTTCAACATTAAATTGGTTAGAACGCCTTT
>JAHIPG010000307.1 GCA_018894775.1 Nanobdellota archaeon | reverse complement strand
GATAAAGATTGCCTTCCACAACTAAATCCACCATAACTGAATAGGATTACAAGGGTTTTAAGGTTTAAGGTGCGGGTGAGTCAAAAAAGGGTGCGAGCAGACGGGGGAAACAAACGAATGTTTAAATGTCTGCAACCCATTAGGTGTTTTTGAGGTGAAACGATTTATGTCGCGCGGTATAAGTGGTAAAAAGAGAACAAAGACGAAGGGTAAGAAGAAGGCTGAGAAAAAGAAGGAGAAATAAAAAAACAAAAAAGGTTTTTTTACTGTTCAGGTTTTACTGTGTCGTTGTAACCATTATGTTTTTTTGTTGCAGCGGCCCTTTTTTCATTTCAACGTTCCTTTCGCACCGCATTTTGGGCAAACAGTTTTTAAAGGTCTCTCCCCTGTATCCTTAACTTCCATAACATGCTGACAGGAAGGGCATTTAATTGTAATCATTTTCATGGGTTTTTCAAGTAAACCAAGTTTCCCTTCTGATATTTCGGATTCGCTAATCATCTCCATCTCCTCTTCTGGTGTTTCTTCTTCATCTCTGATTTCTTCGGTTTTGCCGACAAGTGTTCGTCCACAGTAGCCACAAATCGTCCAGTCCTCCTGAAGTGGTTTGCCACAGGTTGGGCAGAACCGAAGCGGTTTTGAACTTAGATGGTTTAAAGAATAAAATATTGCTACAACAGAAATAAATGGTAGCATCCATCCTATATCTCCTCCCCAATATGCATCTGTTGTAGAATCCCCTTCTTTTTCCGTATAGCTTCCAAAGAAACTCTTGGTAGGGTTATCATGTGATGGTGCTTTATATGTCTCCCCGCTATTTTCTGCATCTCTTACTGCATCAGCATGTATCGCACTTGGTAATGCAACTGCAAATATAATTGGGGTCAACAGGCAAAGTATGAGTGCAACAACCCCCATCTGAATCGACAATTTCTTCGTCACTATTTTTTTCATGCCAAAGAATATCATAAATATTGTCATTAATATACAAAGGGTTAGGGCGATAAAAATCAGTATAAAAGTTGTCCAGAATACTGTGCTGGTGGAAGAACTGGCCGTATAAAGACTTGTCTGCCCCATCACTCCACCAGCCGAAATGCCCGCCAAGCCACCGCCAATCCCAATCCCATAACCATATTCAGAATAATAACCATTTTCTCCAGAATAAGAATGCTCGTAATGCATCCCAAACCATGGTAATGCAAAGGATGCGAATAGAAGCATTGTAGCAATAACCGCATATATTACTGCAATCTGCCATTTTGCCAGATACCTCATAGTAAAGGATTTATCAAATATTCCATTTTGTCTTTCTCTTCCACTTATTTCTGTTTCCATATTTTTCACCCTTATTTGTTTTTTTGTTAACCCTTTATACATACAGGATAATGTTATCGCCACCTTTAGCGTTTGCCCCATCAGAACTTTCATAGGGTTGCTGTTGCGAAATTCACAAACGGGTTTACGAGCATCCTTGTAAATGCTTTCATTTTCTCCGACTTAACAATGAATATAAGAAACAAGGGGCTTAAGGTGTAATATGCTTTGATGAGTGTTCTTCCCACTTTGTTTTTTGATAGTTTCTCATCTCTCCATTTTCTTAAGGTGATTAATTCTTTTCCTTCAGGTGTTCCGTAAGCAATACCGACTATGCAACAATGAGGGATGCCAAATGGTCTATCTAAAAAAGCAGCCGCTAACTGTCCTGCTCCTTTCCCTGCCTCTGGTGTTAAAGAACCGCTTACTCCCGAATAAGCAATAGCGGAAAAAATTATTACAATAATACCAATAATTATCATTATCCATCCAAGCAATGAATAATCGGCTATACCTTGAATACTTTCTGCGGGTCTAATCCCTCCATAAAATCCTTCACCCATGTCACGATATGTCCCTTCAACTAATACAAGGTCTCCTTCAGAGTAGCCAGTGGTAATGTCTTCAGCATCATAGACTGATACACTTTTCCAGTTGTTACTTGTCTGAATCCAGAAACATCTATAACCTCTAAATGTGTCTATATCCCTGATGTTTCCATAAACCCTAACCGTATCACCATCTTTAATTTCACCAGAATTTTCCTTATCCCAAAACTCATCTGTTGTCAAAGCTGGCTTAGATAAGGGGATGACTACAATCCCTATAATAAGAATTATAACACCGATTGATAAAGCCAATAGACATTTAGATTTTAGTTCAGATTCTCCCTTTTTTGTCTCAGCAAGTGTTTCCTTTTTAAGAACTGGTGTGTATTCTTTTTCGATTTCTGATTTTGGCTCTATCCATGTTCTAACATATTTTTCCGAAGGTCTAACCTCTCCTGCTAATTTTGCTCCACATTTTTTGCAAAACTTGGCATTGTCCTTATTATCAAACCCACATTTACCACACCTTATCATTCAATCCTACCCCCGCATTGGTCGCAAAACTTGGCATCTGCCCGAAGCGTTTTTCCGCACTGGGTGCAGTAGATTCCGCCAGATTCGCCTTTGGGCTGGGTTGGTTCAAGAAATGCTTTCCATTTCTCAACAACTTCCAATCTGGATACATTATAATCTTGTTGCAGTTTTTGCCAATATTCTTTAAATTCATAAGGCGGGTAATCCAATATATCAACCAGTTTTTTAACAACAAACTGGATGTTTTCCATACCACCTTCAAACTGTATTTTGAGTGCATAAACTCCTCCTTTTACGTTGCCCACTGAGTCACGTATAAATCCTATCTGTTTAGGTGTAAGTAGAACGGTCAAAGCGGATGTTCTAATGATTATGTCTATGAAACCATCTTTCCATTTTGTGTATCCATTTCTGTATCCACATCCAACAGAAGCATTTGCATCCATAGAATTCGCTATCTGCCAGATTACCTCACCAATGTCTGTTAAATTCACAAACCCCCCCCATCTTATGTGGGGGTCAAAAATACCGCTTTCTAAACTTTTTATGCTTAAGGGGGGGTTGCTTGTGTTGGGTTTTGCATAAAGCGTTACTTTTACCATACGATTGCCATATTCTTTTAAGGCAATAAAAATGTTTTCACGAAAAAATCTTGGGTTGTTTCAAAAAACAACCCACATAATAAATGGTGGTAGCCCAATATAGAAAAAAATCATTGCGTTATAGTCTACACCCATCTCTCATATAATATGCCTCTCTCTCGCTACTTGTCTTAGTTCTTCGTTGCTTGGTGTTGTGTAGTGTTCCTGTACTACTCTTATCGTATCACCAACAAGTTTAACTGCCTGCTCTACGGACCAGCCTCTTTTTTGTCACGGTTTCCTTATCTCCACACCCATCCCTATTTTTTAATCCCCTCTCATTGGTACTCCTTCTAGGAACCTGCGCTTTCTCAAATATTTCTGTTATGATTATGGGCTATCTCTGCCCTATCTCCATTTTTCCCCTGATAAATAAAACGCTGTCGGCTAATATAAAACTTTCCGAGTTTGGGTTGCATCATTTACTACAAATATAAGAGATACCTCTTCATTCTGTAGTTATATAAATAACTCTTAACATCTCAGATGTTACCTATGTCAGTTGACATTATTCGTAGTGTTCAAAACAGCAGTGATTTGAAATACAAAAAACGAAAGATATTTATATAAATATGTATATATCATTATATAACTTCATATAAATTGGTGGTTAAAATGCAAAAGTTAGAGGTTATACATTATCCGAACTTGAAAACTGTATTAATGGTAGAGGATGTTCTAAAGAAAGCTAATCAGATTATTACAAGAGAAGAGTTAAAGAGGAAGATGCCTACAAAAACAATGCACCAAACATTAAATGTTATATTAAAATACCTAGAAGATAGTGGAAAAATAATAGATGGAAGAAAAGGTATTTTATGGATATATAATCCAAGCCCAAAACTAGACAAAGCAATAAAGGAAGGAGTTGAATTGTAAATGTTTAAAGGAAAACCTACAAAAGTAATTATTACAGGAGAGGCTAAAGAAGAATTTGATGATTTTAAATAAAGTTGTAGGGGAAGAAATCAGTAAGGGAATTAGACACAGTGATCATCAAACTTTGCTCAATTCAATAAAGCGAAAAATAGAACTATTGAAAGCAAATCCTGAATATGGGATACATATCCCTAAAAATAGAATCCCGAAAGAGTATGTAATGGACTATGATGCGAGAAAATTTATGCAATAAATTTTTGAGTGTATGGAAAGTTATACTTTCCATACAATAAACAATTTGTGGAAAATTAATCTGTCCGGTGCTTGGAGAATGATTTATACAATAAGGGGCAGTGAAGTGGAAATTATTTCTTTAATATTAGATATAATGAATCATAGAGATTATGAGAAGAAGTTTAAGTACAAGAAAAGCTAAAAAATGTTAAAGAATCAGGGCTTAGTGATATTGTTTTTATGGTCTGTACTCATTGATACTCATAGTCTCCTTATCTCCACACCCATTTCTCTTAGCCGTTTCCCTATTGTTGCAGGATGCGCAACCCTGCTAAAACACAGGAAAAGATTCCAGTAATGTTTCCCTAACCCCTAACTCATACCTATAATTCTCTCTCCTTTATCTCCCCATTCGGTGACGCCTCTGAGAAGACTTGCGCCTGAAATTTGTATATTTTTGTTCTTTTGTCAAGCCATGCATCAGGCATAAGCCCTGCCTTCATGCATGTGTGCGATAAAAATGTTTCTTTGTCCCATTCCTGCTCAACCGGGACCTGAGGGAGAAGAAGACCCCTGTAAAAACCTGCTTCTGCTATCAGACCATCCCTGCCTATTTTTAT
>JAHIPG010000306.1 GCA_018894775.1 Nanobdellota archaeon | reverse complement strand
TGAGATGGTAAGAGTTTTCTCAGGCATAAATAGCGTTAACTTTTACGCAGGTTATGATAAGCTTACAAAAATATTCGACAAGACAAAAACAACTATGCCTAATCCTGAAAATATATTCGGCTTTTCTGAAGACTGGAAAATAACAGAACCAACATTAGATAAACCTATAGAGAAAAGTATAGAAAATGGACCTTATCATCTAACAGAGATTATGCTCGATTATACGGGTCCAATCCATACCTTTAGAAGAGGAAGAAAATACATAATGTCAGGGCTTGTAAAACGAAGAAATATGGGATTTGGTAACTTCAGCAACGCAATATACTCAGAACTGAAGATTGACAAGTTATACCAGGTAAAAGGCGGTTTAGTAAGAAAAAAGAGCATAAAAGACATCTCTGACAAGCTTTAAATATTTTCTATACCTAATAAAACATCAAATTGAAGCTTCCTAAATGCTTTAGGCCAAAAAAAGACCTAGAAAAAAAAACAGAGGAATTAGTACATGATGCAAGAATTCTAAAAAATGAACCAAAAGTAGGATATGATGAAGTAGAAGAAATAGTATCGATGATCAACCCTTATGGATACTATGACCTTTCTGATGAGATTCATTTAAAGCTCGAAACCCTGCTAAGAAAGAGCGATTACCTATTGCTTCCCAAAAAGGACAAAAATTATGAACACTGGGTAAAACAGGATCCTATAGAACAATATAGCAAAAGAGTGTTTACAGCAAGACATTCCACGAACGACAAAAAAACTTATTATTTTGCAAGAGTAGAGGAAAGCAAGTTAGAGAATTACTGCAAGAGATTTGAGAGATGTCATAAATTAGAGTCTATGCTATATAATAATGATCAGAAGGTGTTAGACATAGGTGCCTACCTGTTCCTAGGAAGTTTAGGTCTAGGACTGGTAACTGGAGGTGTTGGTCTTACATACCTTACAGGAATTAAATTAATCTCATTCTGGACACCTGTTGTCTTTAGCTTAGGAGCTATAAGTGGAGTTGTAGGCGCTGGAGCACTGTTTCTGGGTGCATTATTAAGTACTATATATCTTGGTGAAAAGGTTTACAACAAATACGAGAAAGGCACCAAAAAGTTTTATGAGGAATTCATAACAGATGATGTAGATGCCATAAAATCCGCATTTAACTGAGTTGTTATTACTTCTAAGTGATTTATATTGGAAAGATTTATATATCATAAAATAATCCCAAAAAAAGGCTAAAAGATGAAACTACCAAAGACTTTCAAACCGGATAAGAACTTGGATGATAAGACTAATCAATTAGTTGAAGAAGCTAATAGTATACCTGATGAAGAAGATATCGAAGAAGAACTGCTAAAAATAATTACTTTCAAAGAGTTCAAAGAACTGATAGAACTAAGAGATGAACATAGATCAAACCCTCCAGGAATAAAAACAAGCAAAAACCTCCATGAAGAAGTAGATAAGATGATGAAAAAAGCAGGGTACAATTCTCTAAGGACTATCAAATACAAATTTTCAGAAAAAGCCTACGAATATTATATAGCAAGAAACAAAGGTAAAAGTACAAAAAAAGTACTCATAAGATCATACCTAGACTCATACTGGCCAAAAGTAACATCACAATACGAACTGGCACAATACAAGTTTGCTATATTAACAGATGAACAGTTAAAGGATATAGATAAATTTGCCCAAACCTTTGAAAGATACGACAGAAGAGGATTAGTGAAATTGTTGACATTATCAACAAAAAATAAAGTTGAAAAATACTGCCAACAAATCATATATGATGACCGAGAAGCGTTAGTTAATGCATTCAAATGAAACTGCCAAAAACATTCAGGCCAGAGAATCAAGATCACAAAAAGACACTAGAAAGATTACTTGCAAAACATATTTACATATTGAACAAAAAAAGTGATGAGATACAAACTTATGATCTAAAAGGGAATCTTTTAGCCCGAAAAGAGGTTCTCATGTGGCTTCCACCCTCAAAATGTTTTGGAGATGGGGACATCCCATATAAGGAAAGAAAAACAAGAGCTACAGATTTCAAAAAATTCAAATTCGGAGGCATAACATATTTTACAGTAAGATGTGGACCAGAATTACAGCATAGAGCAGTATTCAATTCAAAACTAAAACAGATATACACAACAGAAAATGAAACTGCAAATCAGGCATGGGGAGTATACGAGAGAAAAACAAATAATGATGTTATCATGATACAGACCAGCAATAGCAATGTAAGCTTCTTTGATATAAGATTTAAAGAAGTTGGAGATTACTATTTTTCTGCTGTAGGGACTAATGCGTTATTAAGAGGAACAACAAGGCTGAAAACAAAGAAAGAGAACTATATGGCACTCAGTTTCTTTGATAGTATAGTAATAATTGACGAAAAGTTTGAGCAGAGAGGAAAGTTCGACGTCTATGGAAGCTCATTTCCAATGGGAGTATACAAAAATAATGGCAAAGAAGAGATAGCAATTCTCAGCATGAGCGGAGACAGATGGAACAGATACCAAACGTTAGAACTATTCGATAATGGAATGCACCCAATAAATGAACCAATACCTACAGATACTATATTCAATTACAAGAAGATGCCAGATATAACATGTATGGGCACATTAAACATTGAAGACAATAGCTATCTTTATTTCCTGATGAAAATAGGAAGAAGCAAATCAGTACTGAAACTCCTGGATACAGAATTGAACGAAGTATGGGAGACAAAACATTTCGATTCAGAACATCAGTTAAGGGTTGAAAAATACAACAGCCAAGAATATATATTCCTACCTTGTGAAAGAAAAGGAAAAAAGTATACAGATATCCTTGACAAAAACCTCAATAAAAAAGATTCAATAAAAACTTATTATTCATTCAAAGATTATGATACTAATTATTTCATAAAATACAAGATAATGAATATGAATGGAGAAGATCATATAGTATGCGCTAACTCTATAGAGGACAGATACAAATTGTTCTTTTACAAAGGAGATTTTCCGTTCAATAAGAAATTATTCAGAAAGCAGGAACCAATTGTTATGGATATAAAGAAAGAAAAAGATTTTTCAAACATAAATATATTAGTTCCTTTTGAGCAGGGTGATGAGGCTTATTTTGCTGTGAACAACTGGTCTGATGACTGGGTAAAAATATATGACAGCAAATTCAAGCATGCCATAGACATCGACGGTTCAGATTTCTGCGCCAGATAATTATTTCTTCCTAGCAATATTCCAAAGCAGATTAAAATAACTACGATAACTTTCAGCAGCAGCCTTGTTATGAATTATAACTGCTTCTGGCACTTCACTCCAGATTATGATAGCAATCTTATCACCGAAGATGTTGGTTGCTACAGGAGACATAGATTTTTTTGGAATAAATCTGACTTCTGTATTTTTAGAAGGAAGAACCCTAACACCCCTCCTGGCAATGTGCCTTATCTTAATATTCTTCTCATCAAGAAGTTTCCTGAAATGTGTAGAGAATGTAGGAAACCTATTATACAACTGTGCTTCAGAACCAAAGACACAGTTCTCTTTCCCCTCACCAACAATATTAAGCAAGACTGTCTTAACACCTTTAAAACCATGATAAAGCCTAACATTGTACTCTTTCTCTTTTGTTTTATACAAACCGTTCAGATGAGGCATTATATCATCAACATCATCCTGCCTTTCCTTCAAAAGAGATTTAAGCCTTTTAGGACTTACCGGACGAAAATATTTCATTTTACCTATGATAGCATAGCTCACCAATCCTTTCTCAAGAAGTTTCTTCAAAGCATCATAACTATAGCTCCTATTAGTGCCAGCTTCCTTACTGATTGCCCCAACCCTGCTTGATCCCAACTTCAACAATGCTAAGTAAACTGCTATCTCATTCTTAGTCATACCTACATTAGAAAGTGTTTTTTCAATTTTTTCGTGTTTCATAATAATATAATTGTATATTTTAATATATAAAGTTGTTGTTTGGAAAAAAACGACAAATGTTTATATATAACTTTCAACAATTTAAATAATG
>JAHIPG010000305.1 GCA_018894775.1 Nanobdellota archaeon | reverse complement strand
TTATTTCAGCTTTATCTTTGCCTAAGAATTTTACAAGTTCTTCATATACAATGTTTATCAGGTTCTCTTTGGGGCTTATCCCTTTTGGTGGTTTTTCATCTAAAGCCCTTTTCTTTATTGATTTTGAGAGGTCAAATACTAGCTTAACATTAACGTCAGACTGGAGTAACGCTCTTTGCATGTCTTTTACCAGTTCATCTACCAGTTTTTCATCTACGAACAGGCTTCCAGCTATCTTTTTCAGCGTACCTTTCAGTGAATCGCCTAATTTGTCTAATACCATAGTTAAACTGCTCTTTTTTGCATATTTAAAGGTTATTCTTAACGGAAAGGATTATAAATATACAAATCACCCCTTGATTTGATGTTTTCCAAGTCAAAGAAAGAAGGTAGGAAAAATGTTTCCAAAATTGCAAAGTTTATTCTATATTCAAGCACTTTAGCTATATTTGCGCTTCAAGGAATAGGTTGTACAACCCAATCCTATAATTTAAAGAAGGACAATACTCAGTTTAATGTGGCTCAAGAAGCTCAAACAGAAGATCAATCATTAGAAGCAGTTGTAGAAAAAGAACATTTTTCAAAAACTGATGAAGAATTCTTTAGGAATTATCCTGAGCTTATGAAAGATTTGACTTCTGAAATATTGTACACCTCTCAACTGTATACAAGGAGGCCTGAAAGAACCGAAGAGCAGAAAAAGATTGTAGAACAGAATGGTATTGATGTGGTTTTGCTTGATGAACGTGACACTCTTATTAATACTGTCGAATATGCTAAAGATCTGTTATCTAAATATGCTAATCAAAAGGAAGTATTGAGAAGCATATTCTTACCATCAGGATATTTTTTCACAGAGAACAAAGACCTTGCAATATGGCTTTATAGGAATACTAATTTTGAAACCTTCTTTAATGAAGATGTGATATATGTTTTTAGAGGCCATGAACTAATTGGTCTTAGGAAGAAGAAAGTGTTAACACAACTACGAAGAGATTGGAGGCCTCGATCAGCTAAAAATCAGGAGATGTATTGTACAGAGAATAGTGAAAGTCAAGCTTACCTGTTGTTTAATGATAGAGTTGCGATAAATATAGATGGTCTTACATCTAATAAACACCACACAAACATTGAAGATTTACAATCAAAACTGATGTTCAATACATTAAAGATAAATGGGGCTGATAAAGGGTTAAAAGTGAGTCTCAGATATTCTAATAAGGAGTATGTTGAAGGTATTCTAAAGTACAATGAAGATTTAATTAAATTTGTTCCTACAAGCATCAGCCAAGAAGAATATGAAACGTTATTGGATAAGAGAAAAGAATTTTTCGATTTTAAAGACAAACTAATATGGGCTATAAACCAGTTCCAAGAGGATGAAGTTTTTTTTGATGAACCTCAAGGTGAAAGAGATGATGAACAGTTGGATGGGCTTCTGAGAGGTTTATGGAAAAGGGCATACTACAAGGGTGAAACAGAGTACACTTTCAGAGGAGTTACTTATGATGTTTTTGCCAGTAATGGTAATGTAAAGACTCCTCAAGTATGTATAGATTTTGTTAGAGACACTTTTGAAAGAGCTAGTGGCAACTGGTATAATCCAAAAGGTGAAAAACCTGGAAAAACGAAAGGTTTCCTAGATTTCAAGAAAGATTTAAATTTGAAAGATGGTTATGATCTCAGAAGAATAGCTAAACTTATGAAGATTGCAGAGAAGCATAAAGATAAGTTTGAAGTATTTAACACCCCAGAAGAGAACAGGGTATCTTATGAGGCTGGCAAGGCTTTCTATGACAATCTTTTATATTTAGCAAATGGCGATATGGACTTACAATCAGGGGATATTTTTCTAATTTATGGTCCTGTAGATTATGATAACACTATGCATTATCATTCAGGGATAATTTCTAATGTTGATCCTTTAACAGGTTTCCCTATACAATTGATTCAGATTAGTTGGAATGTAATGTTTGATTACCTTGAAAGTACAATGATCAATACTGAAACGAGATGGGCTCATGGACGGATAAGAATCAAACCTGAATGGATTTTGGAACAAAAAGAAAAATTTGAGAAAGAAAACGGTGTTACTCTAGACCAAGATTTCTGATTATCCTTTTAGAGAATTCTTTGTATATAAATAAAAATTAATAAAATGTAAAATCTATTTATGGTCCTCCGTCCCAGCAAGAGCATCCTGAGTATCCGCCGACTATTCTTCCTTTGCATTTGACTGCTGTACCACCTCTCCCACCACCAGAAACCATTTTGCCTATAGATATGCAATAATTTTTACAGGGAGCGGATACGATTTCACAGTCCCCTCCTCCTAACTCTGACGCATGCTTTCCATCAACAGTATCAGCGTCCAGGCCAGAGCCTGA
The DNA here is from genome assembly GCA_018894775.1 of Nanobdellota archaeon. Taxonomy (GTDB): domain Archaea; phylum Nanobdellota; class Nanobdellia; order SCGC-AAA011-G17; family VGLX01; genus JAHIPG01. Next base: position 1,511 of record JAHIPG010000305.1, on the reverse strand, counting down.
GCCGTCATTTCCAGAATGCCATATTTCTCCAGGGAGGTCTCCTAGTTCTGACCAGCTATGTCCCGGATTAGGCTTCGCCGCAAAAACAAAACCCAAAGTCACAATCAAAGCAAAACCTAATGCAAAATACAACATCTTTCTTTTACTAATCCCAATTTTCATCTTTTTTTCACACCTCAACTATAATTCTTTTCATTCAGCCTTACAGCAAACTTTAATATCATAAGCGCTGCAATCTCCAACATGCGAATTATCCTCACTCTGTATCGAAGCCAGGCAGGTATCAAAACCAGCATTACCACAAACAGAGTAACCATCACCACTGCTCTCAACATAATCACATGATATGCCACCAGGAGCAGACAAATAAGCAAGATAAAGATAAGTACCTATACTACTCTTCTGGACATGAGCATTATCCGACCTGGAAAAACCAAGAACAGCCTCACCATCACTCTCAGTCCCCAAACCAGAAACACCATCACAACAGACAGTATAAGAATAACTTCCTTCCAACTGAGCATGAGTATTCGTCAATCCTGCTATCTTGAAAACAGAAACATCATCACAACTACCAGACACTATGCTACAACCTAATTCTCCAGGAATTGGTTCATTCGCAATTTCTATAGCATTTTGAGCATGCTCCCAGGCAAGATTAAAACTATTAACAGCTGCATCAAACTCTCCAGCTAATGCAAAGCTTTCTGCCTCTGCAAAATCATCTTCAGATGATAATATTTCATCATCAAACTCATCTTGATTATCAGGATCAATGACTGTCAATGACTTGGCAAAGTCCATGGCTTTCTGGGCCAACACCTTGTCAGCCTCAACAATCAAGCTTATTGATACATCTATCTCAGGCTGATCAACCTCAAAACTCCCGCCTTCTTCAGGTATGAAACCTTCTTCTAAGCACTGCGAAAAGTCATGAGTTGCATAAATCCTAAGCATGACCTCCAGTTCCATGAGCTTATCAGGATTAGGATCAGTAAAATAATCCTCAATAGCCGCATCCAACATACCCCTATATTCCTCTTCAGTAGGGCACTCCTCACTAGCCAAAACAATAACTGCCAATGCTAGCAAGCACAAAGCTACCAATCCCAATCTTTTTCCATTTTCCATTTTAACAACATTTAGTCAAATAATCACAACATTCTACCTTATCAACTATGCCTGAGCCTTCTAACAGGTTACAATTCCCTTGAGCATCAGCAGTCTCACAAGCCTTCGCCTGCAAATCATCCAAACCCTCACAAAAAGCCTCCCTAACCTTATCCTTGCAACCAACAAGCTCACCCTCAACCTCAATTATAGGCGTAACCTCAATCCTATCAGCATTAATCAAGCCAATCTCTAAAGTATCTGATTCCTGAGCCTTGACAAAAAAATCCTCCCTAACCTTGCTACCAGCACCAAAATTGCTGAAACTCCTGACAACAAAACCATCAACATTGAAATAACCACCATTCTTGATAGTAGTCTTAGTACAGCCATCCTTAGCA